>CAXBBB010000413.1:0-3325 GCA_963973615.1 uncultured Rhodothermales bacterium
GCAGCGTGCAGTGACCCTGGACGGTGCTCGTTACGTTGGTTGCGCGCAGGAAATAGAGCGCGATCATCTCGGGGTTGATGGCGGGTGAGAGCAGATGCATCACTGCCGACGGCGATTCGTGCAGCATGGCACCGGTCGAATCCTGGTAGACGGCGTCGGTGCGGGCCGAATAGTACCACGTCCCGTTCTGGTTGGTCACCCACCGCTCGGGATCACCGCCGCTGTCGGTGTCGATACTCAGATGCAGCACGTCACCCTCACCCGACGAGCGGCGAAACGACAGCGTTCCGTCGGACGCCAGTGTGTCCTCGGACGTCGTGATGACGAGCGAGAAGTGATACTGTCCCGCTGGAGCACGCCCAACCATGCGCAGGATCTGTTCGGAAACGTCGTATGGATCGGGCGCTGACGCGTCTTGCGCCCGGACGGAGGTGCAGGTCGAAACGAAGACGAGCAGGAGGAAAAGACGCATAGCGGCAGTGAGATCTGTTGGAGCACGCAAGTTACAGCCTTCCGATTCAGAGTCCACTCACCGCCTCTTTGCCCGCAACTCAGCGTCGAGCAGGCGGCCCCACGTAGCATCGAACGGATGGACCTCGCGCACTGTCGAGTCGCCGCGCACGACGGGACGGCCTTCGTTGGCCCAGCGGAAAATCGACCCGCTCAGATTCTGCACGTCTGAGAACCCAGCATCGCGCAGCCGCTGCGTCACTTTGGCCGATCGGTAACCGACCGAGCAGTACACGACGACGGGGCGGCCGGCTGGTACGCCGGACAGCAGTGAGCGGAGGCTGTCGGCGGGTGTGTCGGGCGGAAGGTGCCGAGCGCCTGCGAGGTGGCTGACGGCGTACTCGTTCGGCTCGCGTGCGTCGAGCAAGAGCGGGGGCGTTCGAGTGTCGTCTGCGAGCCAAGCCGCTAGGCTGTCGGTCGAAATTGTCGGCGTGCCAGGGAAGTCGCGGGCGATCATCGACTCGGTTGCGCGCCAGCCCATGGAGTCGGACGGGCTCTGGGCGCAGCCGATGGTCGATAGACCGATCGAGGCGATCAAGGGGAGGACGTAGCGAAGCATGGCGGAACGGCTGTTGTTTGTGTTGGACGCTCGGGGGCTTGGGGCGTTGCAGACTGCGTCACTGCGCGTCGTGAAGTGCCCACGCCATCGGCGCGCTTCTGCACGCCCACGATACGTTCGATCCAGCCGGGAAGCCGGTGCGCCCGCGACGGCATCGCATGAGCGCCGCCGTGGATGATGCAAAAGCGGAGCGCGATCCCTGTCGGGGCCGAGCTTAGGGATGGCGAGGATCGGCGGCCTGATTCGTCCGCGTCAAGGTGGAAGAGTCAGTGTTCGGCGAGGGCGAGCACGTGCCACGAGGGTTCGTCGCTCAAGGTCTCGCCGTGTTGGAGCGTGACCGCAAAGCGGCCTCCTCCTTCCAGGAGGTCGTCACCGGAGGAGAGATGCGGCGTGGACACGGAGGCTTCCAGAATCTGAGTCGGGTTCAGCGCGGGTGTGGCCGCTCCGTAGGCGCGGACCTCTTCCACTCTGAACCGGCACAGCCGCAGCGTCGCATCCGTACCGCTGCATCCCAGAGACGACACCACGAGGACGACCGTGCCGGGTGCCGGACCCGGATCGGGAATGGGCGGAGTGAGAATGGGCGGTTGAGGTTGCACGTTTGTCGTGTCCTGAGGGGCGGACTGCGGACTGACAGCGGGCGAGTTGGAGCAACCGGCGGTGAGCAGTGCGATCAGGAAGAAGGTTCTGGTCATGAGAGATCAGAAAAAGCGTCCCCGGTCTTGCAGGAAAACCGGGGACGCAGAGGATAGAGAAACAGGTCAGGTCAGCGTACGACCGTGAACTGCTGCGTGGCCCGGAACGACTCGCCTACGGCACGGACCACGTAGACGCCCGCAGCTAGCCCGGACGCGTCATAGGTTAGCGGTACGGATTCGTCGGCCTCAAGACCGTCGTCGAAGATCACGGCCACGCGGCGGCCGCGTGTGTCGTAGACCGACACGGTCACGCGCTGGTTCTGCCGCGCCGCCACCTCCAGGCTGACTCGATCTCGGACCGGGTTGGGGTAGGGTGTGCTGAGCAGGAACGGCTGAGACAGCGAGACCGATGCCTCCACCTGGGGCGAGTATTCGAAGGCTCCGTCCAGATCGACCTGCCGCAGGCGGAACGCGTAGCGTCCCGCACTGAGGCCGTCTACGGTGAAGGCGTACTGCTGAGACTCCAGAGTCGTCCCCGCCCCTTTGACGAAGGCCTGTTCGGTGAACCCATGATCGGCACCCCCGAGGCGGCTGTACTCGATCGAGAACCCTTCGTTGTTGGTCTCGCTGGCCGTCTCCCAAGACAGTTCCACCGACGAGCCGTTGGCCGTAGCGTTGAAGGCAACCAGTTCGACCGGCAGCACAGCCAGAGTGGACGTGTAGGTGCCGCGTCCGTGCGTACCCGCCACGACCAGTCCATCGCTCGGACGGGTGTCCACGTCGTCCACGACTACGTTACCGATGTCCCCTTCGAGCGCCCATACCGTCGAGGCCCCATCGAGTGTTTCGGTAGAATACAGGCCGATGCTCGTGGCGACGTAGTAGCCCGTACCGCCGCTTGCAAGCTGGGGCATGATCGCGGCGTCACGGAACGAGGGAAGAGTGAGGTTGCCCTCGACGTTCGTCCACGTGGGCGTGGCGGCAAGCGCGTTCGTGGTATGCCAGACGCTCACGACACCATAATTGGAGTACGTTACGAGGACTTCGTTCTCATCGATCGCGTTGACGGCAATCCCGCTAACGATGCCCGTAGCACCCGAAGGCGTGATGGTGACCGGAGCCGTGCCCGCCGCGGCCGTGAGGGCATTGTCGAGCCGGTAGACACCTGCGTTCTGAGCACCATAGAACAGTGCCGTTCCACCGTACTCGAGCGCGTAGATGTTCGACGCCACGTTCGCGCCCGTCATCTGTGTCCAGTTCACCGTCGCCGTGTTGTAGGCAGCACCGCCTACGCCGTCCTCTACGAAGAGGGGAATCTCTTCCAGGTTGGTGTTGCGCCAGAGTGCCGTTCCTGCCGGATAGAACATGGCATGGTTGCCCTGGTCTGTCACCACGAACGGAGTGATAAACAGTTGACCATTGCCCGCCGCGACGGGGTTCACACGGGCCACATCGCGCAGTACGGTGTCGTCGCTGTCGTCGTAGACGTTGCGGGTGACGCTTCCGGTCTGGGAGGAGACGTAGCGCGAAACGCCATTGGGACGACTGGGACTGTTGGCCGCTCCCGTGTTGGTGCGGATGCCGCAATCGGCCCCATCGCCGCTTCCGATCTCGGCCC
>CAXBBB010000414.1:0-3322 GCA_963973615.1 uncultured Rhodothermales bacterium
CCCGAAGTGATCGGCGGCGCCGTCGGCAGCGACGCAATGGGCATTCGCCCCACGAATGCGCCTCCCCTTCAGCCGCCCGCTTCCAAGGAGTCGAGTAACCTGTTCGCTTCTGTAAAACGCTTCTTCGACGAACTCTGAGACGCAACCCAATCCCACAATCCGAGACGCCGACCACGCGGCCCTCTTCTTTTTTCAAGCCACATCACTCACCATCGGGGGAAACCATGGATATCACCAAACTCAACTCGGGCTACGACCTGCCCACCACCAACCGCTCGGCTCCTAGCACCACCTCCAACGGGGCCGCTACGCCAAGCACGTCGATCAGCAGCCGCTTCGAATTTGTCGAAGACGAGCCGATGGCCGCGCGCATGGCCGTCATCGGGGTCGGCGGCGGCGGCGGCAACGCGATCAACAACATGATCGAGAAAGGCATCTCGGGCGTCGACTTTATCGTCATCAACACCGACCAGCAGGCGCTGGCGTTCAACCACGCGCCGGTCAAGATCCAGGCCGGCCGCGCGCTGACCAAAGGACTGGGCGCCGGAGCGCGTCCCCAGGTCGGCGCCGAAGCGGTCGAGGAGTGCCGCGGCGAGATCGAAAAGCTGCTCGACGGCTACGACATGGTCTTCATCACCGCAGGCATGGGCGGCGGAACAGGTACTGGCGGCGCACCGACGGTCGCGCACATCGCGCGTAAGAAGGGCGTGCTGACGGTCGGCGTGGTCACGCGTCCGTTCGCGTTCGAGGGCAAGCGCCGCCACGTGAGCTGCGAGCAAGGCATCGCAGCGCTGGCCGCCAACGTCGACACGCTCGTCGTCATTCCTAACGAGCGTCTCAACGATGTCGCCCAGAAGCTGACGGTCAAGCAGGCGTTCGGCATGGCCGACGACGTGCTCTACAAAGCCACACGCGGCATCGCCGACCTGATCACCGAGCACGGACTGGTCAACCTCGACTTCGCCGACGTGCGTACGACGATCCAGG
Source organism: uncultured Rhodothermales bacterium (assembly GCA_963973615.1). Lineage (GTDB taxonomy): Bacteria > Bacteroidota > Rhodothermia > Rhodothermales > BA12 > CAXBBB01. The sequence continues at coordinate 988 of CAXBBB010000414.1, forward strand.
ACGGCGGTTTGTCGCTGATGGGTTCGGGCGAAGCCAAAGGCGAGGACCGCGCCGAGATCGCCGCGCAGAAAGCGATCACATCGCCGCTCTTCGATGGCCTGTCGATCAAAGGCGCGCGCAACGTGATCGTCAACATCACCGGTTCGAGCGACATCGGCCTGTCCGAGTCGACCAAAGCGGCGGATCTGATCAACGAAGCCGCCGGACCCGAGGTCGAAATGATCTGGGGCCTGGTGTTCAACGAAGAGATGGGCGATACGCTGCGTGTGACCGTCATCGCGACGGGCTTCGATCGCAAGGTCGAGGACATCGCGCCGACGCCGCAGCCTGTCGCTCAGACCGCGCCGCCGGTTGCCGAGTCGGAGCCTGAAGTCGAGCGCGAACTGCCCAAGCGGTTGACCCGCTCGCAGCCCAGCGACCACGCGCCGCGCCTCTACAAAGGCGAGGAGAATGTCCGCGCGCTCGATCAGCCCGCATTCGTGCGTCGGCAGATGATGGAGGATGAGGAGGCAGACGAGGCGCCGCGTCCCAAAGTCGTCAAGCGCGTTCGCTTGGACACGTCGACGATCGAAAGCAACCGCCCCTCAGCGAAGCGTCCAGATACCGACGAGCCGACGTTCTTGCGTCGCCAGTACGACTGACGCGCAGCAGGTGCCAACGCTACGGGCAGGCCTCTTCCCCGACCTGCCCACCTAGAGTCCCACCGCCACCCCCGGGCGGTGGGACTTTCTTTAGGTGACATTCTCACACATGCCGCGTATCGTCAGAGCTATCGTGTGTACTGCTCTGCATCACAGTGCAAAGACGTGCATCGCAGTGAAGGTTGCGCCAATGAGTTGGACGGCTTTCCGGCGTATCGTAGCTTTATAGGCTCTTCTGCGCTCACGTAGCGCGCATACTGACGATTCCACTTAACCGCTTTCGGCTATGAAGCCCGGTATCCATCCCGAATACACGACCATGACTGTCGAACTGGCCGACGGCACGACGGCGCAGATGCGCTCGACGCTCGGTCGCGACATCCAGTCGGAGGTCGACTCGACCAACCACCCGTTCTACACCGGCAAGCGCCAGTTCGTCGACACCGCTGGTCGCGTCGAGAAATTCCGCCGTCGCTACGGCAACCGCGGCAAGAAGCAGCTCGACGACGAGTCGACTGACGCGACGCAGGAGCAGGCATAAACGGCTCCTCCCGCACCTTTCGACCCTCGTCCGGCTCTGTGCCCGGCGAGGGTTTTTTCTTTTCCATTCGACCCGTCTGCTATGCTCGCCCCCGCCGCCCTTATCGCCCGCACTCGTGATGGCTTGCCGCTCGACTCGGGCGAACTGCGCGACTTCGTGCTCGCCTACACGCGTGGGGACGTGCCGGACTACCAGATGAGCGCGTGGCTCATGGCGGTCTATCTGCGCGGTCTGACGCCAGACGAAGCGTCGGCGCTGGTCGACGTGATGCTGCACTCGGGAACGGTCGTCGATCTGTCGGACGTGGCAGGGCGAAAGGTCGACAAGCACTCGACGGGCGGCGTCGGCGACAAGATCTCGCTGCTGCTGGCTCCTCTCGTGGCGTCGTGCGGCGTCGGGGTGCCGATGATCTCGGGCAGAGGATTGGGGCACACGGGCGGAACGCTCGACAAGCTCGAGTCCATTCCCGGCTTTATGACGGGGCTGGGACTGGACCGCTACCGCAGCCAGCTCGCCGACTTGGGCGTCGTCATGATCGGGCAGACCGCTGAGATCGCTCCCGCCGACCGCAAGCTCTACGCCCTGCGCGACGTGACGGCGACCGTCGAGTCGATCCCGCTCATCGCTGCTTCGATCATGTCGAAAAAGATGGCGGCAGGCCTAGATGCCCTGGTGCTCGACGTGAAAGTGGGGCGCGGCGCATTCATGAAAACGCCCGAGCGAGCCCGTGAACTGGCCCAGACGATGGTTCAGATCGGCACGCGGCATGGGGTTGAAACGACCGCGCTGCTGACGCGGATGGACGAGCCGCTGGGACGCACGGCAGGCAACTGGCCCGAAGTCGCTGAGACGATAAGGTGCTTGAGAGGTGAGACGGGCGAAGCCGAAGACGTCGTCGAGATCACGGTCGCGCTGGCCGCCGAAATGCTCCGGATGGGCGGCGTCGCCGATTCGGTCGAACAGGGGGCTGAGCAGGCTCGTGCAGCGCTGGCCGATGGACGGGCGTGGGACAAATTCGTCCGATTGGTCGAGGTGCAGGGCGGCGACGTGCGCACGCTCGAAGATCCGGACGTGCGGCAGGCCGAATCGCCTTCGATTGTCGTCGAAGCCGAACGCTCAGGCGTCGTCACCGACATCGACGCGCGCAAGATCG
>CAXBBB010000415.1:0-3319 GCA_963973615.1 uncultured Rhodothermales bacterium
AAGCCGGTCGTCGAAACGGGGACACTGGCCGACGATCTGGCACGGCGCGACTTCACCGTCAACGCGCTAGCGGCATGCGTGCTGCCCAATCGCTGGGGCGAACTGGTCGACGAGTACAAGGGAGCATCTGATCTGAAGATGGGCCTGTTGCGAACGCCGCTCGATCCGGGCGTGACGTTTTCGGACGATCCACTGCGGATGGTGCGGGCCGCGCGATTTTCGGCTCAACTCGGCTTTGAGATCGCCGTCGACGCGCTCGACGCGATGGAGGAGCATGCGGACCGTATCGGCATCGTGTCGATGGAGCGCGTGGCGACCGAACTCGACAAGATCATCGCGTCCCGCTCGCCCGACGAAGGCTTCCGCATCCTCTTCGAAACCGGCGTCCTCGACCACCTGATCCCCGAACTGGTCGACCTGCACGGCGTCGAGGCAGTCCACGGCATCGGGCACAAGGACAACTTCTACCACAGCCTGCAGGTGCTCGCCAACCTGGTCGACCGCACGTCAGATCGACCTGCCGACGAAACGCGCTGGCTGCGGTGGGCAGCGCTCCTGCACGACATCGGCAAGGAGCCCACGAAGCGCTTCGTGCCCAGGCAAGGGTGGACGTTCCACAACCATCCCGAAGTCGGCGCGCGGATGGCGAAAAAAGTATTCGCGCGTCTGACCCTGCCGATGGGCGACTCGCTGGCCTACGTCCAACACTTGATCCGGCTGCACCACCGTCCGCACGCCCTCGTCGACGACGAAGTGACCGACAGCGCCGTGCGCCGCCTGCTGTTCGACACCGGAGAGCACGTCGACGACCTGATGACGCTCGTTCGCGCCGACCTGACGACCAAGAATCCCAAACGGATGCGACGCTATCTCAAAGGCTTCGACCGGGTGGAGGCCAAGATGATCGACGTGGAGGAAAGAGATCACGTGCGCACCTTTCAACCGCCCGTCGACGGCAACGAGATCATGGAGGCGCTGGGCGTCCAGGAAGGCCTGGCGGTTGGGCTGCTCAAAGAGCGGATCAAAGAGGCCATTCTGGACGGCGAAGTCGCCAACGAGCACGATGCCGCGTATGCGTTCATGCTCACCCACGTCGACGATGCGCTGCGTAGAGGCCGCCTGTTTGAGGAGGCCGTCCAGACGTTTCCGCGCTCGCTTCGCCGTGGGCTGGGCCGCGTCCGTCGTACGTTGGCTGAGAGCGATAATCTGCCTCAGAGTGATGAGGCCGCGCTCGCCTACCTACACACGCTGGCCGAAGCCTACGTCGCCGATCCCGATCCCGAACCCGAAGACGCCTGATGGGAAAGACCTTACTCACCCTGTTCCTTCCGCCGATCCGCGTCTGGCTACGCGCCGGCCTGGGCTGGGCATTCTGGCTGTGCCTGATGCTCACGTTTCTGTGGTGGATTCCCGGCGTCCTGTACGCCTTCTGGTACGTCCGTCGCCCCGAGTACGCGGACCACAGCGCTCCGAAGACGAGACAGAAGAGGCGCGCATCGAAGTCTTCCGTCGACGCGCTGTAAAGACGCACGTGTTACCGAACAGTCGACAATGGCAAGGCTAGTACCCTCTCTCAGCGCGTACTCCCTTCCATGCCCGACTCTCCTCCCTCCTACGTCCGCCACATCGCCAAAGCCGGGTATGCCGGGAAGGGGTTGATGTACTTCGCCATCGCGATACTCGCCTTGATGGCCGCACTGGGCTACGCCTCCGATCCGGAGGGCATGAGCGGTACGATGCACACGCTGGCCGACTTGCCTTTTGGACGCATCGTGTTAGCGGTCGCAGCGGTGGGATTGGCAGCATACAGTTTCTGGCGCTGGTTCGAGGCGATCCGCAACCCCAGTGGCGAGGATGGGGCTAAGGGAACGGCCAAGCGGATCGCGTTCGCCATCAGCGGAGCGATCCATGCTGCGCTTGCCTACACCGCAACCAAAATCATCTTCGGTCAAGGCGGACGCGAAACCGACGGGGCGACTGACCAGACGGCTCAAGAAACATGGTCGGCCATCGTGCTGAGTTGGCCGATGGGCATGTGGTTGCTCATCGGTGTCGGACTCGTCATAGCAGCAGTCGGTGTCCGACAGTTGGTGCGCGCTTATAAAGCGGAGTTTTTCGACAAACTCGACGCAAAAGGATTAGACCAGTCGACGGTGCGTACGTTGCGCCGGACGGGGCGTATTGGGTTGACGGCCCGCGGCATAGCCTTCCTGCTCATGGGCGGATTCGTGATGGTTGCCGCGTGGCGCCACGACCCGGAGCAGACGCGCGGCCTCGATGGAACGCTCGATGTGCTGTCGCAGCAGCGATACGGTCAAGCGCTACTCACCGCGTTCGCTGTCGGGCTGGCGTGCTATGCGGTCTACTGTTGGGCTTCGGCGAGCCTTCGGAGCTTCGGAGGCTCCGACACGGCGCAGGTGGACTACATGATCTGAGGTACCGCGTGCGACGTAGTTTTCGTTCTCGCTTTCGCCTCTCCCGATGCTCCGCCTTCTCCCGCTCGTCCTGCTGTTCTTCGTCGTCGCTTGCAGGGAGGAACCTAGCGTACCTCTGCCGTGGATACCATTCCCTTCCGAGCCGACACCGAACTCCACTTGATCCGAGGCGGCGACACCTACCACACGCTCCAAACCGAGATCGCGGATACCGATAGCAGTCGGCAGCGCGGCCTGATGGAGCGTGCGCCCCTGACCGACGAGCAGGCGATGCTGTTTGTGTTCGACGTAGCAGGTCCGCAGACGTTTTGGATGGCGAATACGCCGTCGGCCCTGGACATCGCCTTTGTCGCCGGCGACTCGACGATCCTCAACGTCGCCAAATACGTGCGGCCCAACACGACGAGCGGCGTCTCGTCCGAGGGTGCGGCCAAGTATGTCTTGGAAGTCCGGGCCGGTTTCGCCGACACGTATGGCATGAGCCGGGGCGACCGAATTCGGTGGTGACGCGAGTCGTCGGCGTAGCTGACAGCTCGCCTACGCTTTTACCCGCTCGAAGCGGAGCGCAAACCGGCGGTCGAAGCGCCCTCGGGCGTGGCGTCGGCAGCAGCTAGAGCAGGCGGTTGCGTGCTTGGGTCGACGTGCGCGATGGTAGACGTGCTCACATCGGACGCAGACCGCGTGGAAACCGGCAGTTCCTCCGTAGTCGCCCGGCGCATCGCCTCCCGGCCAGATGACGTGGTCGTCGCTGCGTAAGGTCACGCGGAGATAGGCGGGACGGCACGAGCGGACGCAGGCTCGGCAGCGCAGCGGCTTGGCGGGCTGACGGTAGAGCGGTGTTTCGGATTGGCACGAGAGGCAAGCGGCGACATACGGCGAGGCCT
>CAXBBB010000416.1:0-3319 GCA_963973615.1 uncultured Rhodothermales bacterium
GCCCATCGGCGCGCGCGACTTCCACGTCGACCGTGCCGCCGGAGGGGGTGTGCCGCAGCGCGTTGTCGATCAGGTTGGCGAGCGCACGTTCGACGAGTGCAGCATCGAGGCGGACGAGCGGCAGGCCCGCTTCGGAGCGCGCGCGCAGCGTCACACCTCGGTTTTGCGCTTGCACCTGCAACTCGGCGGTCACGTCGTGCGCCAGTTCAGGGAGTGCCGAGGGCTCGAGCGTCGGCTGAATCTCCGCAGCGTCGAAACGGGCCAGGTCGAACAAGTCCGACACCAGCCGAGACAGCCGATCCGAACTGCGCAGCGCTTGGCGGACGTAGTTGGCGCGGTCGTCGGCGTCGATGCGGTCGGCCATCACGTCGAGCGTTTCCAGGTAGCCCCGTAGCGCGGCGAGGGGGCTACGCAGATCGTGGCTCACGTTGGCGACGAGTTCGCGGCGCAGCGCGTCGTTGCGGCGCAGCGCATCGACCTGAGCCTGGATGCGTTCGGCCATCGCGTTGAAGCCACCCGATAGTCCGGCGACTTCGTCGTGGCCGTCAACGTCGGCACGAGCATCCATCTCTCCGCTCTCGAACCGCGCGACGGTCCCGCGCAGCCGGGACACGCGTCGGGTGACGCGTCCGAACAGAAACACGCCCGCGAGAGCCGTCAGAAAGAGCGCCAGCGCAAGTCCCTGCCAGATGGCGCGCGATATCACGTTTGACCGAATGACTCCGGCGACGGCGTCGTAGCGTTCGTTTTGCAGGATCAGGTAGAGGTAACACCCCTCCTCGCCCATGATCCGAATCGGCGCGACGCTGAACGGTCGCGCCACGTCCATCCGCGCCGGGTCGAGGCCTTTGATAGGCAATGCGGCTCCGTCGAGGAACGCGTCGAGCGGATCCGTCGGAATCATAGGCATCAGCGGGCGGCTGCGCGCGTCGGTAAACCACTCCTTGATCATGCCATCGCTGCCGAGCAGGTACACATCGATGCGGCGGTTATCCATCGTCAACTGGTCGATGATCGACTGAATCGCCATCGAGTCGATGTCGGTCTCCAGGTGCGGCTGAAAGCGCGGCGCGAGGAACGCAGCCAAGTCGCGGTTGAGTGCCTGATCGGCAGCATCGGTCGCCCGGTCGAACGCGCGCGGAAGCATCAGCATGAGCGATACACCTAGGATCACGAGCAGCAGCAGAAAGACAGCCGCCACGCGCGTCGACAACCGCTGCGAGAAGGCCACGTGCGAAGTCGGTTCAGGCATCGGCGGAAGGTTGTACGTCCGGATCGGCGCCGACGTGTCCCTGCGCCGATCCGAAGCGGTATCCGATTCCCCATACCGTCTGGACAAACGACGGCTCGGCAGGGTCCGGCTCGATCTTGCCTCGCAGCCGGTTGATGTGCGTGTTGACGGTGTGCGCGTAGCCCGCGTACTGATAGCCCCACACCTGGTCGAGCAACTCCTGGCGCGTGAACGTCTTACCCGGCTGCCGCGCGAACAGCGTCAGTAGCTGCAACTCCTTGGCCGTCAGTTCGACCGGCTGGCCAGCGATCTCGACCTGCCGCATTGCGGGCTTCACGACGAGGGCGCCAAACGTCAGCACCTCGTCGGCGGGATCTTCGGGATGTTCAAGTTGGACGCGCCGCAGCAGCGCCCGTACCCGAGCTACGACCTCGCGGACGGAGAACGGCTTGGCAACGTAATCGTCGGCCCCGGTTTCCAACCCCTGAATCCGATCCGCTTCGGATCCGCGCGCCGTCAGCATCAAGATCGGCAGCGTCCTCGCCGAAGTGCGCAAGCGCTCACAGACTTCGATCCCGCTCATCCCCGGCATCATCCAATCGAGCACGAGCAAGTCGAACTCACCCGAAAGCGCATGTTGCAACGCAAGCGCGCCATCAGCAGCCGTCGTGACGGCGAACCCAGCATCCATCAGATGGAGACGAAGCAGAGCCGAGAGGTCGGCATCGTCCTCAGCTACGAGGATGCGCGTGGGCTGCGGAAAAGCGTCGGGCATGGAGCAAGCGGTGAGGTGCGACGAAAGGTATCCGAGGGCTAGCTTCGGCGCGTCGCACAATTCTAACGGACCTTGAGGCCTACCTCTCAAACAACGTCGTCGCCGTTGGGTGGGCTGCGGATCAGTAGCTTCGGGCATCACGCCTAACCCCGCCCGATGCTCGCCCTCGTCCTCGTCTGTGCTGCCCTCGCCTTGATCCTCGCCCTGTGGCGGCTCGGTCAGCGCGGACGCTACTTCCTCCACGTCTTTCAACTCGAAGGCTACAAAACCAACGAGTACCGCGCGTGGGCATCTAACCGCTCCGGAAGCCACGTCTGGCGCTTATCGCACACGCTGGGCCTGCTCGTGATCGCGCTCGCCGCTGTTGGTCTGTGGGCGGGATGGGGCGCGTGGATCGTGCCGGTCGCACTGCTGCTCTACGGACTGGCCTTCTTCTCGGCCAAACTGTACCGCTCGGCGCGCATCAAAAAGCCGCTCGCGTGGACCGACCGAATGAAGCGACTCCGCATCGCCGTCGTCGCGTGGACGCTGCTTCCCGTCGTTGGCGGAATCCTGGCCGGTTTTCACCTCGGATACGGAGCCGACGACGCCTTCGCCGGATGGATCGCTCTGCTCGCCGGACTGTGGGCGGCGGATCTGGGCGCGCCGTTCTGGACGCTGCTAGGCGGCTACACGACCAAGCCCGTCGAGAACAGCGTGCAGGAAGGCTTCAAGCGGCAGGCGCGTGTGACGCTGGCGGCCCGACCCGTCCTGCACGTACTCGGCATCACGGGCAGCTATGGCAAGACGAGCGTCAAGTTCATCATCGCCGAGTTGCTCAAGCAGAAGTACAACGTGCTCGCCACGCCCAGCAGCTACAACACGCCTATGGGCATCTGCCTGGTCATCAACACCAAACTCAAGCCCGAGCATCAGATCCTGCTGTTGGAAATGGGGATGCGCTACTCGGGCGACATCGAGGAGTTGTGCGACATTGCTCAGCCGCACAAAGCCGTGATCACCAGCATCGGCGTGGCGCACCTGGAAACGATGGGGTCGATAGAGGCGATTGCCAAGGAGAAGGCGCAGATCTTGGAGCACATGAAACCCGGCGGTGACGCGATCCTCAACGGCGACGACGAGCGCGTCCGGATCCTCTCGGGCGTCAGCGGCAAGCAGTGGCGCGTGTCGCTCGAAGATGAGTCGGCGGAGATCTATGGATCGGACGTCAGCTACGGAAAAGAAGGCGTCCGCCTGATCGTCCGCGACGATACCGGCGAAACCGCCGAGATCAAAGCCAAACTGCTCGGCCAGCACAACGTGATCAACCTCTT
>CAXBBB010000417.1:0-3309 GCA_963973615.1 uncultured Rhodothermales bacterium
GCGCGTCGACCGAGCCGATACGCCGTTTACCAACACGGTCGAGCAGGGTACCATCCTCAACATCCCCATCGCCCACGGCGACGGTCGCTACGTCGCCGACGATGCCACGCTGGACGAACTGGAGCGCGAAGGCCGTGTCGTCCTGCGCTACTGCGATGCGGAAGGCAACGTCACGCCCGAGAGTAATCCCAACGGCTCGGCACGCGGTGTCGCGGGCATCGTCAACGCGAGCGGCAACGTGCTGGGCATGATGCCGCACCCCGAGCGTCACGTCGAAGCCCTCCTCGGTCCCGACGATGGGCGCGTAGTGTTCGAGTCAATCCTTCGTCACCTGGGTGACCAAGTCGCGGCATGATTCAGTCTCTCTTTTCCGGCCTCTCAGTGGACGGTACGCCGATCACGCTGGCGCTGCTTCTCGTCAACGTCGCCGCGAGCGCGTTCACGCTGATGGCAGCGCCTGATTTGATCGGGCGCTTCTCGATGCGGCCGTATGCCATCGTCCGCGGTGAGTGGGACAGAGCCGTGACGGGGAGTTTTCTGCACGGTGGCTTCTGGCACCTCGCGTTTAACATGTGGGCGCTACTGCTCTTCGGTACGCTCCTCGAAGCTCAGATTTTCGGTCCGATCAAGTTCGCGATCCTCTACTTCGGCTCAGATCTGTGCGCATCCGGCTTGTCGATCTGGCGGCACCGCGATGACCCGCAGTACTCAGCTGTCGGAGCGAGTGGGGCGATTAGCGGTGTCATCCTGAGTTACTGCCTGTTTGCGCCGCTGAGTCAGCTATACGTTTTCTTCATCCCCATGCCCGCTATCCTCTTCGCCGCGCTCTACATCGGCGGCTCGACGTATATGATGCGCAAGGAGGGTGGGGCACGTGGGGGGATTGCACACGAAGCGCACTTGGGCGGAGCCATCGGCGGCATCGTGCTGACGCTGATTTTGGAGCCTCGGGCCGCTCAGATTTTTTGGCAGTCGCTGTTCGGATAGATCTATCTGCTACTCGAATCGCGGTTTAGGGTCGCTAAAGTACGATTCGCGGTTTTGAGCTGGGTGGTGAACGAAAATCGCCTTGCGGACTCGGTGTCGTTCCCGTTTCTTCTGTCTGCTCTCCGCCCCTTTTCCGTAAGCGTTTCCGACATATGTTCGCTCGCTACTGCGCTGTCGCCTTTTTCTTCCTGATTGCCGCCACATCCGTCGATGCGCAGACCGGGCGTATCTCAGGTCAGGTCACCGATCCTTCGGGGCAACCGCTTCCCGGCGTAAACGTCGTCATCGAAGGAACGACGACGGGTAACTCGTCCGACATCGATGGCTACTACTCGATCATCGGCGTCCGTCCCGGCACGTACGTGTTGCGTGCGTCCTACATCGGCTTCGCCGTTCAACTGATCCGGGAAGTCCGTGTCAACGCCGATCAGAACACGACGGTCGACATTGTGATGCAGGAGGAGTTGATTGCGGGTGAGGAGGTCATCGTCACCGCTACGGCTCCTATTCTCGAAGTCGACGTCTCGTCGTCTCGGCTCAACGTGTCGGCCGAACAGATCGAGGCGCTCCCCACCTCCAGCGTCGCGGGCGTGCTCGCGCTCCAGGCCGGGACGGAAGGGCTGAGCATCCGCGGCTCGGGATCGGACGAACTGTCGTTCAACGTCAACGGTCTGACGCTGCGTGACGAGCGCTCCAATAGCCCCTACACCAACATTCCGCTCTCATCGGTCGACGCACTTCAGGTGGTCACGTCGGGCTTTAACGCCGAGTACGGCAACGTCCGCTCCGGCGTCATCAACGTGACGACCAAGGAGGGTGATCGGGATCGCTATACGGTCGACGTATCGCTGCAGTACAGCCCGCCCGCCCAGCAGAACTCAGGCCAGAACGCGAACGACCTCGATTCGTACTGGGTTAGGCCCTTCACTGACCCAGAGGTCGCGTATACAGGAACCGATAACGGAGCCTGGGACGAGGCGACGCAGCGTCAGTATCCCGAGTTCGAAGGCTGGATCAGTGTATCCGAAAGTCTGCTCTCGGACGACGATCCGAGCAACGACGCCACGCCCGAAGCGCTGTATCAGGCCTTCCTGTTTCAGCACAGCAAGCGCTTCGAGATCACGCAGCCCGACTACGTCGCCGACATCGGCATCGGAGGCCCTGTCCCTGGGCTGAGTCGGTTTGGCGGAACGCGCTTCTTCGTGTCGTTCAAAGGGCAGCAGGACATGTATCTGATTCCACTGAACACGGACCGTTCGGAGCAGCGCACGGGTCTAGCGACGATCACGAGCGACATCGCGCCGGGCGTGAAACTGCAACTGCAGGGCCTCTATGGCCGCGTCGACGCTACGTCGGCTTCGCGTGTCGGCAACCCGGGCATCTTTTCGAGTGCGAGCGGCATCGCGGGTAACCTGTCGAGCGTTTCGTTCATCAACTCGCGCATCTTCTCGACCGACTACTGGGCACCGACCCAGACGCGTGACTTCATGCTCGGCGCGCGCTTGACCCACGCTCTGAGCGATCAGACGTACTACGAAGTGCGTGCCTCGCGCTACGCGTCGTTCTACGATACCAACCCTGGCGAACTGCGCGACTCGACGGATACGTTTACGGTGGGCGGCGTCACGTTCGCGCGTCCGTTCGGCTTTCAGCCTGCCCCGAGCAACGGCGTCAACGGCCTGCGCATGGGCGTCGGTATGAGCAACGCGCGCGATACCAGCCGCGTGACGGTCTACAACATCAAGGCCGACCTGACGCACCAGTTCACGCGGGAGTTCGAGGGCAAAGTCGGTCTCGAGTACAACATCACCGAGAGCAACATCAACTACGGTTCGTTCGACGCCTTCCTGCGGTCGAGCAACTTCCGCGCAGTGTGGGATCAGGAGCCGGTGCGCGCCTCGGCCTATGCCCAGTCGACGCTCGAGTTCAAAGGGTTGATCGCCAACCTCGGCTTGCGGCTCGACTATTCGGACGCGCGCGGCAAGTCGTTCGATTACGATCTGTACGATGCGGCTCTCGCCAACCGAGAAGTACTCGACACGTTGGACGTGGGAGATGCGAGTGCGCAGTGGGCGCTGATGCCCCGGTTGGGCGTCTCGTTTCCGATTACGCTGTATTCCAAGCTGTACTTCAACTACGGACACTTCCGGTCCATGCCGTCGCCGGACGATCTCTATCAGTTGCGCTACGCCAGCGAAACCGGTCAGGTCACGCGCATCGCCAACCCGAATGCCCCGCTGCCCAAAACGGTCGCCTACGAGTTGGGCTACGAGCACGCGTTCTTCGAGCAGTTTCGCGTCAAAGTGGCGGGCTACTACAAAG
>CAXBBB010000418.1:0-3306 GCA_963973615.1 uncultured Rhodothermales bacterium
TGGTTTTGTTGAGTTGCGCGAGGGCTTTGAATGCCTGCCCGTTAGAGTTGACGCGTGCGAGATCGCCTAGCATAGTCGTGGAGGTGTGGGTTGGAAAGAGGTAGCGCCGGGGAGGGCAGCGGCGGTGTCTGGCCTAGGTATCGGAGCATAGAGTGCGATCTAAAATCTGAGCCCAAAAAAACATGGGAGGCTGCCCTGCTTGATCACCCATCCTCCGGCACAATAGCGTCGTTCTCCCCGCCCTCAGTTACGTTCTCGCCTGACGCTTCTCGCTCGTGGCTTACGCGCCTCAAACGAGCGCCGCCGTTCACTCGACAGGCCTGCATCTAAACCGTCCGCCCTGCGATAGACGGACTACTTCAACCTCATCTCGCCCGTGAACGCCCTCATCCTCACCCACTACGGATCGACGGACGACCTGCACGTCCGCCAAGTCGACGTGCCCACGCCCGGCGATAGCGAGGTGCTGATCCGCGTCGAGGCGGCGGCAGTGAACGACTGGGATTGGGGCCTAGTGCGCGGCACGCCGTTCTACGTCCGCGCGCTGTGCGGGCTTATGAAACCACGCGTGCGGATTCCGGGCGTCGACGTGTCCGGCAGAGTGGTAGCAGTCGGGCAAGGCGTCACCCACTTCCAGGTCGGCGATTCCGTCTATGGCGATCTCTCGGAAGCCGGGCTCGGCGCATTTGCCGAATACGTGTGTGCTCCCACTCACGCGCTGGCGAAGAAGCCCGATGCGATGAGCTTTGCTCAGGCAGCGGCCCTGCCCCACGCGGCGATGCTAGCCGTCCAGAGTTTACGCGACCTGGCCCACGTCCGACCCGGACAACATCTGCTCATCAACGGCGCGGGAGGCGGCGTCGGCACGCTGGGCGTACAAATTGCCCGAGCGATGGGCGTCGAACGGATCACCGGCGTCGACCACGGAGACAAGTTCGAGCGGATGCGCGCCATCGGCTTCGACGACATGATCGACTACCGCACCGACGACTTCACGCGCAACGAAGCGGCCTACGACGTCATCCTCGACGCCAAGACGACGCGCCCGACTTCTCACTACGTCCGCGCGCTCAAACCGGGCGGCACCTACGTCACCGTCGGCGGTCACACGCATCGGCTGATACAGGCGCTGGCGTACTCGGTGACGACGCGATTGCGCAACAGCGACACGTCTGTCCGCATCCTCGCCCTAAAACCGAACGCCGACCTGGGCTACATTAACCAGTTGTTCGAGTCAGGCGCCTTATCCCCGGTCCTCGACCCGCAGGTTTTTCCGCTAGAACGCGCGGCCGAGGCTATCCAACACTTCGGCGAGGGACTACACGAGGGCAAGGTCATCGTCGCGATTGGAGAGGCGGCGGCCGAGCAGTAGCGCGACGGCAACTTTGGACGACCGGGTATGTCTCGTAGGTCTGACCTTCCCCCGGCCCTATGACTTCGCCCGACACCGCCATTCCCTCCGCCCCGGCCGTTGGGCGCCTTCTGTTGCGTCTGGTACTTGGAATCGTCGCGTCGGCGGCGGTGATGGCCGTCGTGTTCTACTTCTTCCTCTTCCCCAACCCGCTCGGCATACACGAGGCGAATCAGTTGCGGTGGATTCCTGTTCTGGCGGCGTTCGGCGGGCTGTATGCGAGCGGATGGATCAACCGGCGGGCGCCTGTCGGCTACCTCATCTCGCTGTTCGTGCCATTCGTCGTATTCGACCTGTTCGGCTTCCTCTACTTTCCGTTCGTTTTGGTGCTCGTCGCCACGGGCGTTCTCGCCTTGGTCGTGACGCGCACGCAGATCCCATCGCTCTACCGGACGAGTGCTCTGAGCGGAGCCGCGGCGATCTTCGCCTTCCACCTGCTCGCCCAACCGCTGATCCTCGAACACGACGGCTTCGGACGCGACGCCAACGGCGAGTTGCAGAACGCGACTGTCGTCTGGGACTTTTCGGGTGCTCCGGCTCTTGGCCTGCCGAGTCACGTGCTCATCGACGCGCAAGGCGAGAGCTTCGACGTGGCCTCGCTCAACGGCTCGACGCAGTTCGTGTCGTATTGGGCAACGTGGTGCACCCCCTGCATCCGCGACCTACCGATGCTCGACAGCCTGAAAGCAGAGCTAGATGGAACGGTCGGCTTCGTCGACATCTCGGTCGACGACGACCAGGAGGCGTGGAGGTCGTTTCTCGTCCGGCGCCCGATGGACGGCGTACAACTACTCGCTCCCTCGCCGGATGAAACACGACGTGTACTCAGCGTGAGCGCCCTCCCATCACACGTGGTGCTTCGAGCAGACGGTACGCAAACCACGTTTCACACATTAGAAGAAGCCGAAGCAATGTTGCGCAGCGTAGCCAAACCTAACGAATATTAACTTCCGAAAAGACTGTGTTGCACTGGGAGCTTATCTGCCTACTACCGAACGAAGACCGCTAGTAGGTTCGGCGTCCCGGCCCATGCATTTTCACGCAGGACCGCGAATCAGGTCGTACCATTGTGCGTCAAGGCTCCTCTCACCCTCGCCGTATGATTCGACTCCTCGCTACTGCTCTCCTGTTTCTCGTCTCATCGGCACACGCCCAATCGCCAGGGCCTCGTGACGCTTCGTCCGAGCCGACGCCGACATGGGAAGTAACTGCCACCTTCGCCGACGAAGCGCCACGCATCGACGGGCACCTCGACGAGATCCTGTGGACGAGCATTGAGCCGATTCAAACGTTTACGCAGGTATGGCCCGAAACGGGGCAGCCCAGTACCGAGCCAACCCAGGTGCGTATCGCGTACGACCGCGACTACCTCTACTTCGCCTTCTCCAACCTCGACGGCAGCCCGAGC
Source organism: uncultured Rhodothermales bacterium (assembly GCA_963973615.1). Lineage (GTDB taxonomy): Bacteria > Bacteroidota > Rhodothermia > Rhodothermales > BA12 > CAXBBB01. The sequence continues at coordinate 2,820 of CAXBBB010000418.1, forward strand.
CTGATCCGCGCGCAGAACATGGAACGCGGTGGACGCAACGACCGCGACGACCACGTCTACATCGGTCTCGACACGTACCGCGACGGACGCAACGCCTACTTGTTCGAGATGAACGCGCTAGGCACCCAAGACGACGCGACGATTACAGACGAAGGCCTCACGATCGACAGCTTCTCGTGGGACGCCGTCTTTAGGTCCGAAACCGTAATCGACGAGCGCGGGTGGTCGCTCGAGGTCGCCATTCCCTTTCGCCAGCTACGGTTTCCCGAAGGCGATGACTTGTCGTTCGGCCTGATGCTCTCGCGGACGATCAACCGCAAGAACGAGCGCGTGATGTGGCCCGCCATTGGGCTGGACCGAGGCAGCAGCTTCGCGGCCCTCGCGACCGTCTCGCAGTACGGCGTCCTCAACGGGCTCAAAGACGTGCGACGCGGACGCAACCTGGAGATCAAACCCTACACCATTGCGGGCGGACAGCAGGAGCGCG
>CAXBBB010000419.1:0-3293 GCA_963973615.1 uncultured Rhodothermales bacterium
CGACGGCAGCCGCCACCTGCTGACCCCAGAGTCCGTCGTCGACGCCCAACGCGCCATCGGATCCGACGTGATGATGGTGCTCGACGAATGCCCGCCCGGTGATGCCGAGGAATCGTACGCCCGCACGTCGAACGAACTCACCCTACGCTGGGCCGAGCGTGCGATCACCCATTGGCGCTCGACCGAACCCGTCTACGGACACAGCCAGGCCTTGTGGGGCATCGTGCAAGGCGTCGTCTACCCGGAGATCCGCAGGCAGTCGGCGCGCGCGCTGGTCGACATGGAGTTTCCCGGCTACGCCATCGGCGGACTCAGCGTCGGCGAACCGGCCGAGGATATGTACGCGATGGTCGAGGTCGTCGCGCCGCTGCTGCCCAAAGACAAGCCGCGCTACCTGATGGGCGTCGGCACGCCCGCCAACCTGATCGAAAACGTCGCGCGCGGCGTCGACTTGTTCGACTGCGTCCTGCCCACCCGCAACGGCCGCAACGGGACAGTCTACACGACCGAAGGCATCGTCAATCTGAAAAACAAGAAGTGGGAGCATCACCAAGGGCCGCTTGACCCCGGAATGGACACCTACTCGGCTCAGACGTTCAGCCGCTCGTACTTGCGCCACCTGATCCGAAGCAAAGAGATGCTCGGGATGCGCATCGCCAGCCTCCAAAACCTGTCGTTTTTTCTCTGGCTGATGCACGAAATGCGTGCCGCCATCCTCGAGGACCGCTTCGTCGCCTGGAAAGACGAATGGCTACCGCGCGTGAGCCGGAAGGCCTAGCGACCTGAAGGGCAGAATGCAAAACGGCCCCGCCTCCTCAGAGACGGGGCCGCACTGTTCGGGACGTAGTTCGGTCAGTCGATGGCGCGCTTTGCGGCCCGGGCAGCATCGGCGTGAGCGTCGCCGACGTTTTTCTGGACGTTGCCTTTGACTTGATCGGAGGCGCCTTCGGCCTGGAGGCTCTTGTCGTCGAATGCGTCGCCGACTGCCTTCTTGACTTTGCCCTTCGCTTCGTTGAAGGCGCCTTTCGCTTGTTGGGTGCGGCCTTCTGCTTCTTGATCGCGGAGGCCATCTTTGACGTCCTTTTTGATAGTGTTCATGGTCGTAGTCGTTCGTGGTTGGGAGCTACTACCACCCGCCGGGTTCGTCGTGGATTCACGCGGCCTACAACGTCATGTGTGACGCGCTCTCGTTACACACCCAGATATAGGTCACTGCACAGGCGACTTTTGGCTCAGATCGTGTTCACCGAGAGACCTCATCAAACCCACCCCAACGTCGAGAACCACGGCAGAGCCGGATCGCGAACGCCTTACCGAGTAACTCGAGATCTACTCCCACCCGGCGCCGACTCGCGTGCATAGCCCCACGCAGTCGCAACCTGAGCAAGTGCGAGAAGTGCAGATCGCCTGAAAGCCTTTTTCCTGTTGGGCATCCGGAGTGGCGCCGACAGCAGGCCGGAGTAGAACGCTGCTCGCCCCAGCAGATCGGACCGAGACTCCGCACCTCGGTGAAAACGGTAGGCGCCTCTTCCGTACGCAGCATGCTGCCGCCAGAATCCCTTGAGATCGAGAGCATGATGATGCCGAACGATTGCGCCGGGGACCGTCGCCAGTGGACGCCCCTGCGCATGCCACTCGCGGCAAAGCGCTCGATCCTCTCCACCAGCACCACGGTAGCGCGTATCGAATCCGCCCAAGGCTCGAAAGCTCTGAGCCGAAAGGGCGATGTTGTTGCTGGCCACGAACGGCGACCCTGCCGCCTCGCCTCGGCGCTGCAGAAAAGTGACGACGTCCTGACTCGCTTGAGAAAAGACGTTGTCTGTCAGTGCATTGAGCGTCACTCCACCGACGAGCGCGCCAGGTTGATCGTGCAGGGCCTGCGTGAGATGCAGCAGCCAGTCAGGGTCGGGCAGGCAATCGTCGTCTGTGAAAGCCAGAAGACGACCTCGGGCCTCTGCGGCGCCTCGGTTTCGCGCTGTGGCGGGGCCAGCGTTGGCCTGGCGCAGCAGGCGAGCATTTCTGGGAAGATCAATACGTGGAGGTCTGCTGCTGCCGTCGTCTACCAAAAGGATTTCGTAATCGCTTGCATCGAGCGTCTGCGCAGCGAGCGCCTGAACGCAGCGAGCGAGCGCATCAGGCCGCTCGTACGTGGGGATGATGACGGAAACGAGGAGATCGGCACTCATCGGTTGGCTAGTGCGTGAGCGTATGCCGACCGGTACGGCTGGACAGTATCGGACCAAGAGGCACTGACTCGTGCCCAGTCGTGTGCCCTTTTACCGATCGCGCTTCGCACTCCTTCGTCTCGCAACGTGTCGATCGCCTGGCAGAGAGCAGGGCTATCGCCTGGAGGGATCACCAAGCCGCGCCCATCCGACAGCAGATCGGGGAGATCACCTACCGATGAGGCCACGATTGGGACCCCCATCGCCATCGCTTCGACGGCTTTGATTGGTGAAGCAAAACGGGTCACGCTTGCATCGCGTCGCGGAACGGCGAACACATCCATCGCAGATAGATAACCGGGTACCTCTGCGAACGGCACACGCCCCACAAATGTGGCCTCGACACCCCGTTTCGACGCTAGGCTTTCCAAATCGGCACTCTGCGTTCCGTCACCTACCAGAAGGAGGTGAATGGGACGCTCTAGGTGGGCTGCCGAGTCGATCAACACATCCAGCCCCTCGTAGCGCAGCATGTTGGTCGTCGACACGACCACAAAAGCATCGCTCAGGCCCAGTCTGGCTCGCGTAGCTTGGCGCACGCCCGCATCTGGTGCAAAGTGGTCGAGATCGACGCCGTTGGGGACGACATACAACCGGTCGTCTAGATCGGGAAACGAGTCGGCGACCAGTCGGGCTAGCGTATGCGATGCGGCAACGACGGCGGCCGCGCCGTTCAGGTGACGTTCAAACCGGCGACGCAGCACGCTTTCAAGCAGGGGCAAGTCCAACCGAATGGTCTCGGTCATAACCGCTCCGGCGAGATCGAACCGCACCTCGGCCACGAGTGGAAGGCCCAGAGCGTCGGCCGCTCTGCGCGCAGCCATTCCGATGCCCGAAGACCAGTGAACGTGGATCAACTGGGCGTTGGTGCGCCGCGCTTGCTGCTCAATGGCTGCCTGCAACGCTCCCGTGTCGACGTAGAACGGGCGCACTCGGCGTGCCCACCGCTCGCGAGTGGATACGGAAACCAGCGTGGTGGGCACCTGTGCGCTCTGGACCCCGCTCTCGCCATACGTCGCCTGCCGCGAAGTGACGAGCACTTGAGGATCGGCGACTCCGGTCTCCTGC
>CAXBBB010000420.1:0-3281 GCA_963973615.1 uncultured Rhodothermales bacterium
GATGTAGTACGGCGTCCCGCGCGTGCGGTTGGTCAGCCGCTGGATCGAGTCGATGAACTCCCGCTGGATGCGCAGCGAATCCTCAGCCGTCTGGGCGCCCGATAGGTTTGGCGTAGTGTACGCGGGCCAGAAGCCGCTCAGCCCGTCGCGCAAGTCGAACTGGACCGTCGGTGCGATCAGCGCATCCGTGCCCGTGCCGTCGGTGATGACTTCGGGGTCGCGGAAGAACGGATCGGTGCTCTTGTAGATGCGGTAGCCCTGGAAGTCCTTACCCAGAATCGGGTCGACGCTCTCTTCGGCAATCGTGTCCCAGTACAGCGTCACGCGGCCATCGCCGGGGACTGCGCTAACGGTCGGGCGGTCGGGCGAACTGGTAGTTGCGGTTGTAGATCTCCTGGATCGTCTGCGTGTTGTTCGTGATGTCCTGCAAGTCGTTGCCGAACACGAGGGCCATCGTGAAGCGGATCGTGCCGCCGGGCTCGAGCGGGAAGTAGCCCGAGCCGAAGATGAAGTCACCGTCGACACCGCCCCTGCTCTGCTGCTGGCGCAGTTCTTCGTTGGTCGTGAAGAAGCCGGGGTTGAGGGCGTCCCACAAGCGCTCATCGTTGTTCATCTGCAGCGCGCCCGGAGGCGTGAAGTAATAGAACGAGGTCAGGCCTACCTGATCGGATTCGGACACGTCGAGCGCGTCGTAGTTGGGCTCTCCGGCCGACGGCACGCCGTCGCCTTCCCCCGCATCGCCCGTTCCGGCGACGCCGTCAGCGCCCAGGTCGTCGGTCGCGGCGCGCCAGTCGTTGTCGTTGTCGATGCCGTCGTCGCGGCGCTCATCGATCATCGGGTTGAGCAGACCGAAGCGGATCGAGTCGGCCTGGACAGGTGCGCGTCCCCGGACGGCGTTGGCGAACCCAACGTAGTTCTTGTAGCGCAAGGCGGGAAGCGTCGCGATGCCGCCCTGGAGCGTCTGAGCGCGGCGCGTAAAGTGCAGGTTGACGTCTTCGTCGATGATGCCGTCGAAGTCTTCGTCGATCAGGTTGCGCGTCGTCACGACGACATCCTGCAACTGCCCCCGAATCGTCGACTGCGTTTCGAACACTTCCTGACCCGGCTGGAGAGTGACCGTGCGTCCCTGGCTCGTGATCGTCGATCCGCCCGCGGCGAGATACGTGATCGAACGCGAGCCGTCCGGGTTGATCGAGATGATCGGGTCGCCAACGGCTAGCTGACGCGGCGTGAAGTCGAGCGCCTGGAACGTATTGTCGTCGCCCGCGAGCGCAGGGTTGGTAAACGGAATGCCGTCGATTGAACGGCCCAGATCGGTCAGCGGATCGCCGTCGCCATCGTCGTCGATGCCGTTGTCGCCGTCGCCCGGCGATTCGAGGAAGCCGTAGCCGACGTAGCCAACGTCCTGGCGCTCGTTGCCGCTGTTGTCGTTGTCGTACGAGTAGACGATTCGGTTGGCCTGATCGAAAAACGCCAGGTCATCCTGGCTGTCGCCGTCGCCGCCCGCAAGCGTACCGACGGTCAGACCTGCCGAAACGCGCGGGTAGGTCGTCGTGCTCGTGTTGGTCAGTTCGAACAGGAAGAAGATGGCGTCTTGGGCCAGAAGCTGGCTCCACTGCAACGCCCTGACGCTCATCGCCAGCCCCAGCCCGTCGCGGCTGCCGTCGGTCGAGTCCGAACGGAAGGTGGGAAAGCGGGTGTTGAGTTCGGAGTTGTTGGCGTCGTCAATCCAGTAGTAGCTCTCCAGATCGGCGTTGAAGATGCCGCGTCCGAAAAAGCCGTTCCACTCGGCCTCGCCCGTCGTCGGGCTGATGTAGTTGGGCTGGTCGGGCCAGAACGCGGGCCACGTCTCGCGGTCGGTCGAGAGCGCCGGACGCTCGTTGGGCTCGGGGGCGGCGAAGCCCGGCTTGGGCTCGAATCCCCAAAAGATGTTCGGGTTGGTCGGCGGGCTGTTCGTTCCGGCGCGCGGGCCACGGACCGTAACGGCGTGCTGCACGAGCGTATCGGCCACCCCGTCGCCGTTCAGGTCGATCGGTACTTCGAGTGCGATGACCGGTAGCACGTCGCCGACGTAAAAGTCGTTCGAGCCTTTGGGCCAGTTGCCGCGCACCTCGCCAACGCCTGCGAGCAGGCCCGTGTTGAAGGTCGTGATGGCGACTTCGTTGCCGTCGAGCGTGGCCTTTTTCTCAAAGTCGCGGCTCGAAAAGAGGGCCGGATTGAGCAGAAAGCTCGGAATGCCGTCGCGCGACTGCGCTTGGGCAGACGGCGCCCACGATCCGGCGAGCAGAACGAGGCAGAAAAGCGAGAGGAAGAGACTCCGCATAGAAAAAGTAGAAGGCGCGATGGAGGTCGTCACGTAGTGAGGAAGCGATGCCATTTAGAAGCTGACCTGGAGGCCCATAACGACGCGCCGAGGCTCGCCGTAGAAGTAGGGGCGTTGGTAGAAGCGGTCGAGCAGGTCGCGGTTGCCGGTGAAGTTGCGCTCGTCGATGTTCTGCTGCAGCGAATAGGTGGCGCGGCCCGTATCGCCGAAGATGCCATACTCGGTCCGCACGTCGAACAGGTTGTCGGCGCGTGCGAAGATCTGCGCTTTGAAGCCTCCCAGCGTGATGTTGCGGAAGACGTTCAGGTCGGCGTTGTAGATCATCGGCTTGATCTCGCTGTTGAGCGGGATGCGGCCTGGGATGATGCTACCCGTCTGAATCGTCGACTGCGACGGCGTGTAGGGCTCGCCGGACCCGATCGAAGCGATGATGCCGAATCCCCATTTGCCCTCCGCGTCGTAGTTGATGCTGAAGTTGGCCGTGTGGCGCTGATCCCAGGCCGTCGGCACGATCTGCGTCTCGATCTCCCCGCGCGCGGCGGCGGCGTTGTACGCCTGGCTTGGGTCGCTGGAGTTGGCGCGCGCCACCTGGAACGTGTAGTCGACACTCGCAAAGAGGCCGGTACCGACGCGCTGGTCGAAGCGGGCAACGAGGCCACGCACGAAGCCGAAGTCGGAGTTCAGCAACCGACCATAGCGTGCGCTCGTACCAGAAATCTGAATCGGATCGGTCGCCGTGCCGGTCAGGTTGCGAATGTCGCGGTAGTAGGCCGTCAGTTCGATGGCGCTGCTGCCCGTCAGTTGCTGCTTCAGACCGATCTCGCCCGAAATGGTCTGCTCGGGTTCGAGGTTGGCGTTTCCGATCAGTCCGATCAGCCCCGATCCGCCTGCTCCCAACTGGAAATACGGGTTCTGGTAGAGATACGAGAACTGCGGCGTCTGGAAGAACTGGCCGTAG
>CAXBBB010000421.1:0-3280 GCA_963973615.1 uncultured Rhodothermales bacterium
CCGCGTTTTACAGTCAAGTGCAGCAAACGCTCTCAGGCCTCGACCTGAGCACTCCAATCTGGCCGGTCCCCGTCGAGATCGCCGAAGATGTCGCCGCCTTCCCGGACGACGATCAGCACGCGAGTTACGACGCGGACGCCGCCCACCGCCTGTGGCAGATCTTAGTCCAGATCGAGCGTGTGTTTACCAGCTTCCGCGCCCGATTCGTCGGCAAAGTCAGCCCGGTCCACTTCTTCTGGGGGGCCTTCGACTTGGCAGTCACACGCTTCTCGGGCCGATCCGCTCCGCCCCACCCCGGAGGCGCACCCAAACTGGCCGACCATGTGATGCGTGAAGCCTACTCGCACGAAGTCAGCAGCGCCGGATTTTGGCCAGGCGAAGGATTGGGAGAACCGGCCTTCTATAGCTACGCCTACCCTGAACCCGAAGGCTACGCATCCGCCGACGTACGCCCCGATGCCGCCTACTATCATACCGACTTGAGGGAGTTCGTCCTCCCCTACGATGCCGTTCGATCTGCCGCAGACCCCGACGCTGCGCTGATGGCGTTTCTGGAATCCACCTACGCCGTCGCCGCTGACCTAGCCGATTGGGACCGTGGCGCACTTGAGGCGCACGACTTGCCGCCAGCCTGAACCCGCGTAACCCTAGCTTGACGACCGCTCATCGCACTCGGTTATGCTCGACGATTTGACCACCTGGTTCTTTGGCCTGGGCGAAGCCTACGGCGTCGATCCGTTAGTCTTCGGAGCGATCTACGTTGGCGCGATTCCGCTGTTTGCGTTGTCGGTTGCGTGGTTGGTGCGCAATGTGCGGCGGAAGCGCAGCCCGCTCGTTCCGGCGCTAGCGGCAGCGGCGTGCTTCGTGTCGGCGTACGTCTACCTGCTAATCGCGGGCGAGAACGTGCCGCTGTGGGTGTACGGCGCGATTGTGGTCCTCGTCGTCGCAGGCGCGTGGTCGGCTGTGAGATCCGTGCGGAGAAAAATCGCCGACGCGAAGGCCGATACGAAACTGTCTAACGCCAATCAGGAGACCTGAACGGACGCGCGCTCGAGGGCGGCGCGCAGCGTGTCGAGACGGACAGGTTTGGTGACGTGCTCGTTCATGCCGCAACTGGTGCAGCGTTCGGCGTCACCGTCGAGCGCGTTAGCCGTCAGCGCAATGACATACGGCTGATGCGCATCGGTGCGAGCACGCAGGCGCTTCGTAGCTTCGAAGCCGTCCATTCGAGGCATTTGTACGTCCATCAGCACGATATCGTAATCCGTCTCGCCGAGCAATTCGAGCGCTTCGACCCCATCCTCGGCCAGATCGGCTTCCAGTCCCATCCGATGGAGCAGCCGCATAGCGACGCGCTGGTTGATTTTATTATCCTCGACGAGCAGGATACGAGCAGGCGCCATCGGCGCGTCGTCTACATCGAATTCGGGTGCATTGGTCAGCGCGCCGTCGCCGACGTGTGGCGCGGTCAGGTCGCGCGGGCCGGACGCGACCAGCTGAGAAAGTGCTCGGCACAACGCGGATGCCTTGACGGGCTTGGAGAGCGCCGACTCGACACGGCCCAGCGTCCGCGAGTGGGCAACCTGGAGCGACGAGAGTAGAATCCGTGGCAAACCCGGCGCTTCATATGCGAGTACGTCGGCCAATTCGAGACCGTCCATCTCAGGCATGTGGAAGTCGAGCACCACCACGTCGAAGTCTGAGCCAGAGCGAACCAGTCGCAGCGCGTCAGCAGCCGAAGCCACAGCGACCGGGATCGCATTCCAACCTTTCACCTGGAGCGACAAGATGCGACGGTTTGTGGCGTTGTCGTCTACGATCAGTACGCGCTTACCCTTGAGCGAGCCTCCCTTGCAGGCCTCGTGAGCCGGCGCGTGTTCGAGCGTTGGTGCCGCCAGCGAGAACGTGAAGGTGGAGCCTACGCCCTCTTCGGACTCCACAGCCACGTCACCTCCGAACGCTTCGGCCAGCCGTTTGGATATTGCCAACCCGAGGCCGGTTCCGCCGAACTTTCGCGTGGTAGACGCATCCACCTGGGAGAACGACTTGAAGAGCCGGTCGCGCCGATCAAGGGGGATGCCAATGCCCGTGTCGACCACCGCCACGGCCAGGCGCCCCGGTTCGGGAGCCGTCATTCTGAGCATCACCTCACCCTGCGACGTGAACTTGACGGCATTGCTTCCCAGGTTAGTCACGACCTGCCGGAAGCGCACCTCGTCTGTCTCGACCGACTTGGGCACGTCGTCGGCGACCTCAATAAGCAGTTCGATTCCCTTTTTGCTCGCCGCCGGAGCCAGCATATCGGCGACCTGCTCGAGGATGCTTCGCGGCGATGCAGCCCTGCGTTCGAGTTCGAGGTGGCCCGCTTCGATCTTGGAGAAGTCGAGCAGGTCGTTGATGAGCGTTAGCAGCGTATCACCCGACACGTTGATGGTATCGACAAACTCACGCTGCTCCTCGTTGAGGGGCGTATCGAGCAGAATGCTCGCCATGCCGATGACGCCGTTCATAGGCGTGCGCAACTCGTGGCTCATGTTGGCGAGGAAGGCACTCTTGGCACGTGTCGCAGCCTCGGCAGCCTCTCTCGCAGAAACCAGTTCGGCTTCGTGCGCACGCTGCGCCGTCACGTCGCGAAAGATGGTACGCGCGGCTGTCACCGACTCGCCGATCCGACTCGCCGACGACGCGCCCTCGAGAATCAGCGAGCGGCCGTCTTTGCTCACGAGGTGCACTTCGGTCGACCCCTCTGTTTCGCCTCGCATCAGACGCGCAAACGTCGCCATCCCCGAGTCGGCGTGGTCCGGATCGAGCAGGTCGAAGAAAACCAGGTCGTTGACCTCAGCTTCGGTATATCCCAACGTGCGCAGCCAGGCTGCGTTGACGTATTCGAAGCGCCCATCACACGTCACACTCTGGATAAGGTCGTGCGCGTTGTCGAACAGGTCGCGGTAGCGTTCCTGGCTTTCTATGAGAGCATGTTGCGCCTGGGTGCGCTCAGAGATCTCGAAGCGGAGCAAGTCGCGCTGTTCTGCGAGTTCGTCGAGCATCTGGTTGAACGCGCGGGCGAGATCGCCGACTTCTCCCCTCCGGTCGGCAAACGGCGCACGAGCCGTCATCTCGCCCTCACCGACCTTGATTGCCGCTCGCTGAACTCCGCGCAGCGGACGTGTTACATAGAAGCTGATTGCGAAAACGCCCCCACTCAGCAGCAGCAACACGACACATCCGGCGAGCAGAATAGCGCGGCGCGCTTCCGCTTGTTGTTTGAGCAGCGGCTCGA
>CAXBBB010000422.1:0-3251 GCA_963973615.1 uncultured Rhodothermales bacterium
GGACATCCTCCTCGGTGTGCTCGGCTTCGTACATCGGGAACACGAGCTCCTCGCCGACACGGTTGGCCGACGCATCTACACGCTGCACATCAAAGACCTGAAGACAGGCGAAATGGTCGGCCAACCCATCGAAACGACCGGCGGGTATGGCGTGTGGGCGGACGATCAGACGCTGTTCTATCCCCGACAGGACGTGAACACGCTGCGGACGTACCAGGTGCTGCGCCACAGCGTCGGCAGCAACCCGATGAGCGACGCACTGGTGTTTCAGGAGGACGACGAAGAGTTTTACGTTGGCGTCGGCAGAAGCAAGAGTCGTGAGTTCGTGATGATTCAGTCGTCGCAAACGCTGTCGGACGAGGTGCGCTACCTCGACGCGTCGAATCCTAGAGGCCAGTTTACCGTCGTCGCGCCGCGTAAGCGTGGACTCGAGTATTCGGTCGACCACGCGGGCGACTGGTTCTACATCCGCTCGAACGCGGACGGAGCCGACAACTTCAAGCTGAGCCGGGCGCGTCCAGGCGCCACATCGGTCGATCAGTGGGAAGACGTTGTCGCACACGACGAAGACGTGTACCTGGAAGGGTTCGAGGTGTCGAGCGGCCACCTCGCCGTGCAAGAGCGAACCAACGCGCTTCGCAGGCTGCGCATCCGCGATTTGGTGGATGGATCCGAACACTTCGTCGCCTTCGACGAACCGGCCTACTCCGTCGCGCTGAGCACCAACCGCGCGTACGACACCGACATGCTCCGGTATACGTATACGTCGATGACCACGCCGACGCAGACGGTCGACTATGATATGGACTCGCGCGCTAAGAAGATCGTCAAGCAAGAGGAAGTCGTAGGAGACTTCGACTCGGACGATTACGTGACCGAGCGCAGTTGGGCGACAGCCAGCGACGGGGTCCGCATTCCAATCTCCATCGTCCGCCACATAGAAACGCCCGTCGACGGTAGCGCCCCGGCTCTGCTCTACGGCTACGGCAGCTACGGGGCTTCGATGAACGCCTCGTTTTCTTCGACCCGGCTTAGCCTGCTCGACCGCGGCTTCGTCTTCGCCATCGCGCACATTCGCGGCGGCCAGGAGATGGGACGGCGCTGGTACGAAGACGGCAAGCTGATGCGTAAAATGAACACCTTTACGGACTTCATCGCCGCGGGAGAGCATTTGATCGCCGAAGGCTACGCCGCACCGGACGGACTGTACGCCAACGGCGGATCGGCGGCCTGCTGATGGGCGCCGTCGTCAACCTGCGGCCCGACTTGTGGGCCGGTGTCGTCGCAGCCGTTCCGTTCGTCGACGTCGTCACGACCATGCTCGACGACACGATCCCGCTGACGACGTTCGAGTACGACGAGTGGGGCAACCCCAACGAGCCGGAGGCCTTCGCCTACATGATGTCGTACTCACCCTACGACAACGTCGAGGCCAAGGACTATCCCAACCTACTCGTGACGACAGGCCTGCACGACTCTCAGGTGCAGTATTGGGAGCCTGCCAAATGGGTGGCCAAACTGCGCGACGTCAAAACGGACGATCACGTGCTGCTGCTCAAGACCGACATGGAAGCCGGGCACAGCGGCACGACCGGACGCTTCCGACGCTTCAAGGATACCGCGTTCGACTACGCGTTTCTGCTGGATCTTGCAGGGAAGGCGGAGTAGCAGACTAACGCGCCACACTCTCGAAACTGCAATCGCGAGTAGCGGAGCGACCTGGCAAGCGCCGTGCTACCCGCTAGCGATGACACGAGTCAGGTTATCGGCAGCGCCTCAGTTGCCGCGTAGCGCTATCGTCCCGTTCTCGGTTCTAAGCCTCACGCGGCGGGCGGCGTCGCTGAGTTGAGCGGAGAAGGACGCACCTGCTCCGCTCGGGTCGAGGTCGCGGTTGCGGAGCGGTAGGCCATCGGCGGAAATGCTACCCGCCGACGTGCGCGCGTCGATGTCGGCCGATGCGTTGGCGGGTAGCGTCAGGGCAAGGTTGCCATTGCGGGTTTCGATCTGCACGTCACCGCCTAATCCCGAGAATGCGGCATCGACGTTGCCGTTGTTGAGCTCGACATCGGCGCCTCCGCGCATTTCGGTCAGCACAACCGTTCCGTTCGAGACGCGGATAGTCACGTTCGAGGAGAGTCCGTCGAGCCGGACGGTACCGCTGGGCAGGTTCAGCGTCAGCGGCGTCGCGGCGGGGATCGTCCCTGTGATGTCAACCTCAGTGCGGTCTGCATCGTCCGACGTAACCGTGTAGCGGTACGCTCCTTCGACTCCGATCTCTACAATGCGAATGCCGTCCATCCGCTCACGCGCCTCTTCTTCGTCATCGGCGCGGGCATGGCGCTCAAATGTCAGATCGGCCGACTCGGCGTCCGTTGCGCTCAAGTCGACGCTTCCTGCGAACAGGTCAATGACGAGCGCCCTACCGGCTGGATTGACTCCGCGTGTTTCCTCTGAGGATACCTTCCCCGTTCCAAGCACGAGCGTCCCGTCGTCCCGCTGAGCGACATCGTCTCCAGCGCAAGCAGCAAGAAAAAGGAGGGCAACGATCAGCAGACGCGACATAGCGAGAGGGTAAAGAGGATAGCGGTCAACTCGCTCCCCCCGCTCAATCGTTCCAAACTCACAGGATGTCCGTCACGACGAGTACGTCGTAGAAGGCATGGGTCCACGCCGCCACACCGAACCCACGCAACAGATACAGCGCATTGAGCAGCAAGCCGAGCAGGAAGCGATAGACGAACGAGGTCAGTTGCAGCGGATCGCCGTATGCGCCGATGTAGTGGACAGCACTGAAAACAAATGCCCCGATGACGGCAGCAAGAACGTACGACAGCCGCTTCTCCCCCTTCGTCAACGTCCGAAACAACCAGAACAGACCGGTCACAAGGACAACGCGAAACAGCAGTTCCTCGTACAATCCGGCGCCCAGCGACAGTGTCAACTCCGTCAGCAAGTCGAATTCGGCTTGTGGAGCGAACATCGCCGTAGGGAATGTGCTGAATAGGACGGGCGCCATCACAACAGTCGCCACGATGGGCATCAGCACAGCATAGGACAGGCTCTCGACTAACATCCAGCCCAGGAAGTCGCCGTGCACGGGTACGATACCCCCTCGCTTTCGCCTCTCCCACCACACGATTCCAAAGCCGACTGCGATCACCACGAGCGTCGTCGCCCAGGTGCCGCTTAGCCCAATCACTGCCAAGATCGACTTGAACCAGATGTCGGCACCGATACGCACGCTGATGCCT
>CAXBBB010000423.1:0-3251 GCA_963973615.1 uncultured Rhodothermales bacterium
TTGAAATCGCCGTCGCTGAACAGCCGCGCCACGCCCAACGCGCGGATCGAGCCTCCGCCTGCCAGCCACACTTCGACATTCTCCTCGCCGCCGAAGAATGCCGGGCGTCCGTCGATGTAGAGGGTGGCTTCGCGCGTAAACAGGCCCGTCACGTCGAGATACCCCGCCTGAGCGCCCAATCCCGGTAGCGCGCTCAGGCCGAGTTGCAATCGCCCGTCGGTTTGCTGCAAGCTGACCTGGGCCTGGGTCGAGGTCGCGAGCGTGAGCAGGACAAAGGAGAGCAGAGCACGGAGCATCACAGGAGGCGTTCGGAAGGAGCACACGGTCAAGATCGGCAGGCGGCGCGGCGTAAGGCCGAGAGACGTGACATGTTTTCAAAACATGCCAAGTCTGAAACGCCCACGCTCTGTTCTTCGCCTCGTTTTGCCTCTCTTCAAGTAGAAGATCGACTATTCTGTACCTCCACTTTTTCCCATCGCGCTATGGCTCTCCGCTGCGGTATCGTCGGCCTCCCCAACGTCGGCAAGTCCACCCTCTTCAACGCGCTGTCGAGCGCCGGCGCTGAGTCGGCCAACTACCCGTTCTGCACGATCGAGCCCAATGTCGGCATTGTGCCCGTTCCCGACGCGCGGTTGACGCGGTTGGCAGAACTTGCGGGCAGCAAGGAGACGCTTCCGGCCGTCATCGAGTTCGTCGACATCGCCGGACTCGTCGCCGGGGCGAGCCAGGGCGAAGGGCTGGGCAACAAGTTTCTGAGCCACATCCGCGAAGTCGACGCTATCGTCCACGTCGTGCGCTGCTTCGAGGACGAAAACATCGTCCACGTCGCCGGAACGGTCGATCCCGCCTCGGACATTGAGGTGATCGACACCGAACTGCTGCTCAAAGACATCGAGACGGTCGAAAAGCGCATCGAGCGGCAGGGCAAAGCCGCCAAAACGGGCGACAAAGCCGCCGTCAAACTCCTCGACGATTACAAACGCCTGCTCACGTTTCTGTCCGATGGCAACGCCGCGCGCTCGTTCGACGACGCCGAGGTGCTGACCGATCTCTTCCTGCTCACGTCCAAGCCGATCCTCTACGCCGCCAACGTCAGCGAGGACGACCTGATCTCGGGCGAGGAGAACGCACACGTCGCCAAAGTGCGCGAAATCGCAGCGCCGCAGAACGCCGAAGTCGTCGTCGTCTGTGCCGATCTCGAAGCCCAAATCGCCGAACTCGAACCCGACGAACGCGCCGGTTTCCTCGCCGACATGGGCTTGACCGAACCCGGATTGGATCGCCTGGTCCGCGCCGCGTTCAAGCTACTCGGCCTGATCACCTACTTCACCGCCGGGCCCAAAGAGTCGCGCGCGTGGACGATCAAGCAGGGCACCAAAGCCCCCGGAGCCGCTGGCGTCATCCACACCGACTTCGAGCGGGGCTTCATCCGGGCCGAGACGATCAAGTTCGCCGACTACGACCGCCTGGGAACGGAAGCCGCTGCCCGCGAGGCCGGAGCGATGCGGTCGGAAGGCAAAGAGTACGTCGTCGTCGACGGCGACGTGATGCTGTTCCGCTTCAACGTGTAAGAGGCGACTCAGAGGGGCGGTAGCGGCGCGCGACGTAACCCGATGCGGATGGGACCGTAGGGACACAGACGACTTGTTTGCTGCTCCGTTCTATGCCTGACACGCTCTCTCTCCACAGGCACAAGACCCTTGGGCTTCTGGCTAGCGGTACCGACCCGCTCGGCTGATGGAGACGCAACCAGATCCTAGAGCAACGTTTCGAAAGCGCGTCCACAGGCGGATTCAGATAGGGCTGGCGACGTTCTGGATACTGGCCACCGCGTGGATGTTTTGGAACATGCAGGCTCGCGGAGTAGGCGAGTTCGTGCTGGCCAGTTCGGCTGATGTGACGGTTTCGGTGTCGAACGACCAAATCACGTTCACTCCAGTCGCCGACACGATGGGCGCCAGTTTGCTGTTTTATCCTGGCGCGCTGGTCGACCCCGTCGCCTATGCGCCGATGGCTCGGGCCGTCGCAGAAGCAGGCTACCCGGTCGTCATCGTCGAGACTCCCTATCGGTCTGCTCCACTTGACCGGCATCGCGCCGAGTTGTTTAAGCGGACACAGGCGTTGATCGCAGCCGACACTTCGGGGCGCGCGTGGATCATCGGCGGGCACTCGAAGGGCGGCAAACTCGCCGCTCTATTCGCGCGCGATCATGCACCGCTGATAGATGGGCTGCTGCTCGTCGGCACCTCGCACCCGCGCGAGGACGACCTGTCGTCACTCCGGCTGGACGTGACCAAAGTCTTCGGATCCAACGACGGGTTGGCGAGCGAGGCGGAGGTTCGACAGTTCGCCTCCAACCTACCGCCGTCTACGCATTGGGAGCGTATCGAAGGCGGAAACCACCGGCAGTTCGGCTACTACGGCTGGCAACTGGGCGATGGCACCGCTCTGATCTCGCGCGACGAGCAGCAGGCACACCTTCTCGCCGCCGTACTTCGGCAACTCGAACGCGTGCACGCTCGCCGCTGATCTACATCCGCGACTGGTACAACTCGACCGCGCGCCGGACGCCTTCCTCAAACGAAATCTCGGGCGTGAAGCCGAGCGATTCTTGCTTGGCCGTGTCGCCGCCGCGTGCAAAAACGCCTTCGGGCTTGTCAGACGTTCCGCGTACCTCGGGCGTGTAGCCGACGGCTTGAGCGGCGAGGCGCGCAAACGTTTTGAAGTTGGTCAGCTTGCCCGTCGACAGGTTGAGCGCGTCGCCGTCGTCGATGGCGTCCATCGTCGAGAGCACGCCCGTCACGCAGTCTTCGATGTGGACGAAGTCGCGCATCTGGTTGCCGCTGCCCCACACGATAATCTCGTTAGCTCCGGCGTTTTCGATCGCGCGTTTGCAGACCGACGGGAATGGGTACGTGTCGTCCTGATCCTCGCCATAGCCCGAGAATGGGCGATAGCAGACGCTTTTCAACCCATGCCGCTCGAACGCCAGTCGGCTCAGGTACTCGACCGTCAGCTTGGACCAGCCGTAGCTCAGGTCCGGCATGCCGATATCGTCGCCGAACGCGATGTCGTCTTCGACCAAGAGCCGGTAGCCTTCGGGCCGCTGCAAACCGATGGGATAAGCGGCGGACGACGAAAAGATGACGCTCTTGCCAGGCTTGGCCGTCACCGCCCACTGCCAATACTGCGCGTCGATCGACAGATCATCGGCGACGGCGAGCGGGTTGTGCTCGATCACCAACCGCCCG
>CAXBBB010000424.1:0-3243 GCA_963973615.1 uncultured Rhodothermales bacterium
CAAGTATCGCCAGGTATCCTCGGGGAGGTGCCAGGGAAGTACGTCCAGGCGACGCTGGTCGATAAGGCGCGCGCCTTCTCCGAAGAGCTCCTTGTCTCGTTCTGTGGCAAGACTGCCCAGATCGATGGAGCCGAGATCGTCAATGCCATAGCTATCGCGCACCGAGTTGACGAGCGACAGTGCGGCACCCGCATTCCCAGCGCGAAGAGTCGCTTCGGCCTGAATCAGCGCTGTCTCTTGCCACGACATAAAGTTGATCGCCGCATCGCGGGAGGCATAGAGGTCCTGAAACGGCTCGCTGGAGGCTGCGTCGAGAACAGTCGCATCGTCGACGATGTCACCCGCGGTATAATCGGTCCCGTTCGTTCCCGTAGCGTCGGACAGAACGATGGCATTGATACGAACGCGAGCGGCTTCACTACTGTCGTTCTGGACGTAGCCGCGAAAGCGCTCCGCCACGGCAACCTGGAGCCGTCCGTCTCCCCCTGCCGTTTTATAGGCCGAGTTAAACCAGTTGTTGGCGGACTGGTTGTTGTGCCGCGACGTGAACGGGGCGTCACCAGGTTTCAACCCTTGGCTGGCGAGCGTGCGCGCCTGGGCAAAATCGCCTGTGTAAAGCGCGATGCGTGCTTTGAGCGAGTTGATGAGCTTGGTATTATAGGATGCATCAGCACTAGATCCGACGGCAGCGGCAGCGAGATCCAGTTTCACCAGAGCGCTGTCATAGAGCGCGCTAGACGGATAGAAGGTGCTGCCGAAGAGCGGGCTACCGCCTTGTTGTGGGTTCGCACCGAAGTATGCGGCGTAGAAGTAGCGCGCGATGCCTCCGTGCAGATAGCCCAAGAACTGCGCGTTGTTGGCATTAGCCATCTGCGTGTCGTCGAGATCCTGGCCTTTGATAATCCCGATACGGGTCACGAGTTGATCAGCCAGCAGGCGGTACTCGCCCAGCGTGCCATAGAGGCCGTCGACCGAGTTGTTGTCGAGTTCGATCTCACCGAGGTCGATCTCTTGAAACGTGGGGAAGGTGGCGTCGCTGTTGCGGCCATAAACGGCAGCATCGGAAAGCAGATCGCTCAACAGCGTCACGTTGTCGTGCGACTGCGCGAAACGCGCCTGAACACCGTTGACGATGAAGTTGATCTGGGCAGGATCGTTGAGCTGTTCGTCGAGGATCGTGTCGATCGGATCGCGCACGTCTTCTACGAAGCTGTCGCACCCCGTTACGAACACGGCAGCGAGCAATAGGGAAAAGAGGTATTTCATTCGGATATAAAGAGGATGTGGGAAGAGGAGGCGCGCCCTGCGAGGCGGCAAGGCGACGCCGACCAAATCCGATTTAGAAGCCGACCTGAACGGTGAAGTACAGCTGGCGTGGCTGCTGGAGCGTCAGGAAGTCCTGCCCCAAGTCGTCGTCCGCCGATCCGCCGAAGTTCACTTCGGGGTCAGGGCCATCGTACTTCGTCCACGTGTGCACGTTACGAGCCGATAGACCCAGTACCAGACGATTGATCGAGTCGTATCCCGTACGTCCGATTAGGTCGGAGAAATCGTAGCGGACCGCGATCTCGCGGAGCTTGAAGAAATCTGCTTCTTGGACGAAGTTGCCGTCGTACGCGGGGTTTAGTAGGGCATACTGGTTGGCGGCAGCACGATACTCGTCAGACCCGACGGCAAGCGGCACAGCGCTCGTTTCGGGGTCGTCGGCGGCAAGGCCAAGCTGCTCCTGCAGCGCCTCATAGGGCGCGCTGTTTCCAAAACTGACAGCAAACTGCTGCGTGTTGTTGTACACGTGGAGATCTCGGCTGAAATCGGCCAGCGCCGAAACCCGTAGGTTCTCGAACAGGCGGACACATAAGCTGATGCCTCCGTAGTTCTGCGCATACGGCGTACCGATGAACGAACGTCCGTCACAGCGCAACGCACCACGCTGCCCAGCTGCCTCCACCTGCTCCGCGTCACTGCAGAAATCATCCGAAGCAGGGTTCTCTTCGAACGTAGGCACCCCACGTCCGCTTCCGTCAACGATGATGGTTCCGTCGGCGTTGAACGTGGCACCGGTAGGAAGGCGCGTATAGAACGCATTGCGAGGAAGCCCTTCGGCAATCACGTTGATGTCGAAGCCGGAGTAATCTGGCGGCGCGCCTCCCATGTCCTGGACTTCGTTATCGGTGATCGTGTAGGTGAAGTTCAGGTCCGCCTGAAAGTCACGTGTGTCGATCGGTGTCAGGTTGACGGCGAACTCGTAGCCGCTGGATTCCGTGCCGCCCACGTTGCGAGGGATCGACAGAAATCCGCTACCCGTCGACGGGGCTGGCGAGAATCGGATCAGCGCGTCTTCCGACGTGGTGCTGAAGCGCGTGAATTCGAGGCCATAGCGCTCGAGCAACTCGATGTCGAGACCGAACTCCAGTTCCTTGACGCGTTCGGGCTTGATCCCGATATCGCCGGCGCTTCCGGGTACAGCGCCGGTGCCGTACGCCGAAGCTACACCCGTATAGGTGAAAGCGATGCCATCGAGGAAGCCGTTCGGAACAGCCGACGTACCGTACGCGATGCGCGGCTTAAGAATCGAGAAGGCATTAGGAACGAAGTCAAACCGGTCGAGACGAACGGCGCCGCTAATGGCAGGATACGTTACATTTGCCGATCCAAGCTCTGTACCAAACACTGTCGCGAAGTCACGGCGCAACTGGCCCGTCACGAAGTACGTGTTGTCGTACGACAGGTCCTGCTGGATGTAGACGCCCGCTTTGCGACGGTCAAACAAGAACTCACCCACGATGAAGTTGTCCGCACCCGCACCGATTTCGGTGATCAAGTTGGTAGAAAACACCTGAGCCGTCGCGTTGAACTGACGGATGCGCTCGCTCACGAGTTGCGAGCCGATCGTCGTTCCCGACGTGAACTTACCGAAGTCGCGCGTATAGCTGGCGTTGACGTTAGTGTTGAAGAAGTCCGACGTACGGTTGAGAATGTTGCGCTCACCATTGTCTACGCCGACGAAGCTGCCCGTTTGCGGGTATGTCTTGTCCTGGCGGCGGCTGGTACCGTCGTACCCGGCAGTCGCATTGAGTGCAAGTCCTTCAAGCGGACGCCACGTTCCACCGACAGACCCCAGGAAGCGCTGCGACTCGATCTGGTCGTTGATAGCGAACACATCGAGGCTATCGGTAAAGAAGAACGGACTACCTCCCGGGGCGAGCAGCACGTTACCCAACTGGCCGAAGATGTTGTTGTCGT
>CAXBBB010000425.1:0-3242 GCA_963973615.1 uncultured Rhodothermales bacterium
CGCCTGCCGCGAAACGCCTGCCGACCGTGAAAGGCGACGTGCTCTATCTGCGCACGGCTGAACTCGCACGGCTCCAAAATCTCGACCTGTCGGAGGCGACGGACGGCGTACGCGACGCGCTCGACGTGCTGCTGATCTGTTCGGCGACGGGCCAACGCTTTTCCGACGTGAGCGGCATGGAGTGGAGCGAGATCGACGGGCTGATAGCGAACGCGTCGGCCCCGCTCACCTGGTCGATTACCGAGCGCAAGAACTCCGTCGTCCGTCACGTGCCCCTCGTAGGATTCGCATCGCGGATCGTGAGGCGGCGCCATGCCGAGGGCTGCACGCACCCGACGCCGCGCCTGTCGAATCCGTTCGTCAACCGCGAACTGAAAGGCATAGCCGCCGCCGCTGGCCTTGACCGTCCGGTGACGGTGGTTAAGACCGTCGGCGGGGAGCGCATTCAGGAGACGCGCCCGCTGCACGAATGCGTCACGACGCACATCGGGCGCAAGACGTTCGTCACGCTCGCTCTGCAGTCGGGCATGGATGCTCAGGAGCTACTGGGCCTGACGCACGATGACTTACGCACGCTGCGGCACTACGCCGGGCACGATGCCGAGCGCCGCCGCGATCAGATGAACCAAGCTTTTGGAGCGAAATGATTGACGACCACACCTCTGCTTATGAGTGGTATGATGACTTAGCAAAGCCACTTTACGCATTGTTTACGGGGGATGCGAAGCCGAAGGGAAGCTTCAGAAGCCGAGGGGAAGGAGAACATGCACTGCAAAAGATGGACGCTCGGCAGTTCGATATTGCGCAAAGCAATCGACGAAGTCCGTACGGCTCAGTCTTCGAAACTCACGAGGTCTTGAGCGCGGTCATGTGGGATGACATTGAACGCCTCTCCACCATGGCCCATGCTCGGGCAATGCTATCCGGGTATGAATGGCAGAGCATGACCCCGACATTCCATTTAGTCTCTGAGATATGGAAAAATCTGAAACTGCTGAGCGACAAGCACGGGCTTGAAGCAGTGATACAGTTGGAGCGCCGCGCTGAAACCACCCTTGGAGAAGCCCTTGGTAGATATTGGAACTACTCAGACGCCGATACCGGTCCAGATGGGATATCGGGTATGCTAGAACTGCGTCCGCTATACATCAGACTGGTGATCAGCCGAGCTTTTGTAGAAACCGCGTTCTATTCGGGCGAAAGCATCGACTGGACTAGTCCCTTCTCCGACGAAGTGACTGCAGTGCGGAAGCCCGCAGCGTGCTATGAGGAAGTGATTGCGTTTTTGAGAGACGAGCAAAAGGTCACAACGTTCGAGCACAAGCAAAAGAAGGAGGGGGCAAAGTTCAGTAAACCTGCTAAACCACCGTCGCTTGTTTCCTTGTACGAAGCCGTTGCAAGGGGGAGAAATCCTCCAGTCCATCCCGATGAGATCCCAACTGCCGCGGAGACTATCAGTAAGAACGTGAGACGCTATTTCAATACGCAAGGAGGAAAGTCACAGCGCCCGAGTGATTATGAGTCATGGAAAAGGTTGGCTTCGATGGATGACGACATGCCATTCTGAGCGGACAAGCGGACATGGACAATATGCTTTGTCCGTCCATTGAGACCCCTCATGGATGCAGGTACCATGCGGCGAACGTCAACAAACCGCCGCGCTCCATGCCGACCAACACAGCACCCGACCGCCTACCCTCCGCCCCTACCGGGCCGCATCTCGTCACGGCTGCCGAAGCCTGCCGCCGCCTTGCCTGTGGCCGAACCAAACTCTGGGACCTGCGCCGTACCGGGCAGCTTCCGACCGTCACGCTGGGCGGGGCCGTGCGCTTTCGCCTGAGCGACCTCGACGCCCTCGTCAACGGCTCCACCGTGCGTGCGACCGACGACCTAGCCACGCTGGCAAACGCCTGACCTCCCCCACCTGCGGGAGCGTACGGCTATTCTGGTTGGTCGCCTTGGCCGAACGCCCCCGCGTAGATCGTGACGCGATGACACAACCTACGAACCGGACGCCTGAGCGTTCGCACCGCTCCGAGGATGGGCGCGAAGAAAGAGCGGCGCAGCACCGCGCCACCCTCGACTTCTACTCCCCGCCGACGCCAAGCGAAACGACGCCAACCGGCTTGTTCTCTACGCCTGACGCACCGAGCGAGTCCACCCCCAACTCTGTCGATAGGCAAGGGAGGGACGAGCAATGAGCCGACACCCTGCACCCGACGTTGTGAGCGCTGCGCTGGCCTACCTACGCGGCGGCTTCAGCGCGCTGCCATGCCGCCTACCCGACAAACACCCGCTGGTCAAATGGAAGGCGTTGCAACAAGAGCCGATGCCCGAAGCCGCCGTGCCCGCACAGTTCGGCGAAGCCGGAGCGTTGGGCGTCGTCTGCGGAGCCGTGAGCGGCGGCCTGGAGGTGCTCGACTTCGACGTGCCAGCTTTTTTCCCCGCGTGGCGTGAGTTGGTAGAGAACCACGCTCCCGACCTGGCCGCTCGCCTGCCGGTCTACCGTACTCCGTCGGGCGGCTTTCACGTCTGGTACCGCTGCGTCACCACCGGCGGCAACACGAAGCTCGCCTATGCCCGCACCGATGACGGGTGCGGGGAAATCGCCATCGAGACCCGAGGCGAAGGCGGCTACGTGGTAGCCGCGCCGTCGCCCGGCTACGAGCGCGAAGGTCCGCGCCTGCCCGTGCCGCACCTGACCGATGCCGAGCACGAGATGCTGCTGGACCTCGCGCGGAGCCTTGACGAACTGCCCCCGTCAATGCCGGAGAGCGCCCCGCCTGCCGGTGACGGCGTGCGCCCCGGCGATGACTTCAACGAGCGAGGCCAACTCGACGCCAAAGACGCGCTGCGCCGCGCCGGGTGGAGTATCGCCCGCACGCGATCCGACGGCGTGGAAGAGTGGGTGCGCCCCGGCAAGACGGCTACCGACGGGCACAGCGCGACCTTCGGAGCGCCTGAAGCCGGTGGAGACTTCTACGTCTTCTCGACCAATGCCGCGCCCTTTGATGGGCCACGCGTGCACCGCCCGTTCGGCATCGTCGCCGCGCTCGACTACGGCGGAGACTTCGCCGCCGCCGCCCGCGCGCTTGCCGGTAAGGGCTACGGGGCGGCAGGGGGCGATATGAAGGCGAAAGAGCAGACCGGCGATGATGCCGCGGACGAACCCGAACCGGAGCCGCGACGGGACGAGCGAAACGGGGACCGGAGCGCTCGCAAGGCTACACGCGCCGCCCGCC
>CAXBBB010000426.1:0-3224 GCA_963973615.1 uncultured Rhodothermales bacterium
CCAATACATTTGAAAGAGATCCACTTACAGCACCTCCTGCACGAACATATCTAGTATCATTTGCAAGTCCTCCAGTTCGAATTAAACCACTAACAGTTAGATCTCCAAAGTCAGCGGTATTACCTTTAGTTGCTATTTGAAAATATTGATTAGTGTTCATAGCTGGGGCTTCACCTCCAGAAACAATTCCTCTTGTAGAATTTGATCCTGAACCATGTTGAGATGTACCTAAACCTAAATCACCAAATTCTTGAGCATTACCTAAAGTAGATATTTGACAAAACTCTATGGTAGTTATATCTGGTGTTCCTGGATCTCCTCCTGCCCACCATCCAATATCTCCAACTCCACCACCTCTTGGTACAAGCGAGATCCAGAGGCGGGGGAGAGGGGCATAGGATGGGGAGGAAACTGCCGCCCTCTGTGCAAGAGGTATATGCGACGATGGCGAATGACGAATATACGTCCTATGCCATCGTATTGTCTCTGCGTATGTCTCGTTTTCTCAATAGGCTATGCCAAAATAGGTCCGACCACTAGCAGTGGTAGAACAGGTCTGTCAACCGGATAAAACAAAGATTTTATTCAGGATCGGGCGAACGGAAGTGATCAAATGTCTCCGCTTCGAGCGGCACGCGCTCGCCCTCAGCAGTCTGAATTGTAACACCGTCTTCCAGGCGTCCGACGCGTCCGATAGCGGTAAACAGCCCCTGCTGGGGGAGGCGTTTCAGATCAGCCTCGGGCATCGTGAACACCAACTCGTAGTCTTCGCCGCCGAAGAGGGCGTACACGTCCACGTCCTGAGCAAAGCGGTCGGCCACGCGGCGAGTTTCCATGTCGATAGGCAAGGCCGCTTCGTAGATCGTCGCGCCGCATACGCTGGCCTGCATGATGCCCCGCACGCTGGCGGCGAGTCCGTCCGACGCGTCCATGCACGCCGACGGGCGCACGCGTGCTTCGGCCCATGCCTCAACCATCTCCACCCGGGCAGTTGGGGCGAGTTGGCGGTCGAGCACGTAGGGGAAGTTCTCGAAGTCGGGCACGAACGATGGATTGCGACTCAGTGCGTCCTTGCTCTGGAGCAGCAGTTTGAGTCCAGCGAACGCTGCGCCGACGTCGCCCGTGACGCAGATGATGTCGTCTTTTTGCGCGCCGTAGCGATAGACGACCTCGCCCTCGGCCGCTTCGCCGATGACGGTGATCGAGAGCGTGAGTGCGTGCGCTGCCGTGGTATCCCCACCGATGATGTGCACCCCGTAGTGCCCGCACGCGCGTTTGAAGCCTCGGTAGAGCGCCTCGATGTCTTCGACCGGCAGATGCGACGGCAACCCGAGCGCAACCGTCGCCCACAGCGGGCGCGCGTTCATTGCTGCCACGTCGCTCACGTTGACAGACATCGCTTTGAAGCCCAATCGCTCCATCGGTGTGAAGCTGCGATCGAAGTGGACGCCCTCGATCAGCGCGTCGGTCGTCACGACGTGGACGCGCCCGTCGGCGACGCGATAGACGGCGGCGTCGTCGTCAATGCTCTGGATCAGGTCGGGGGCGTCGATGGGGCCGAGCAGATCGCGCAGGCGGTCGATCAGGCCGAACTCGCCGATTTCAGATAGCTGCATGGGAAAGCGTTGGATTAGGGAGGTGCGACGAGGTTACGCATTACGCCACGTGATGCTTCTCACGCGACACCGGATCGACAGGCTTCGCGGAAAATGGTCCGGTGGGCGGCGGTGCCAACGGAGCGACGCGACTCAGTAGCTGATGCTACCCTGGATCGTCGGAGCGCTCGCGCCGGTCGCGCCAGGCATCGACGTGGGGCGAGCGCTGACGGCTTCCGAGGCGAGAAGGGCAAAGCAGATCGCTTCCTTCATGTCCCCGTCGACGCCGTACTCATCGGTCGTACGGACGCTCGTCTCGGCGAACAGAGCGCGCAGATGACTCATCAAGGCGCGATTGTGGCGACCGCCGCCGGATGCAATCAGAACGCCGAGCGGATGCTGGTCGCGGACGAAGCGGATGTAGGCGTTGTGGATGCTGTGCGCCGTAAATGCCGTTAGCGTAGCGACGAGCGTGCGCGCCTGATCCGACTTCGGCCCCTCGCCATCGCCGTCCGACAACTCGGCCTCTTCCATCAGGCGGGCGACGTATCGGTCGTCGAACAACTCGCGGCCTGTCGACTTGGGCGGCGGGCGATGGAGGTAGTCAAGGCGAAGCAGGCGTTCGAGCAGATCTCCATTGGGCGTAGCCGAGAGCGCAACCGCTCCACCCCGATCGTAGGACTGTCCGAACAGGCGCTGCATCAGCCGGTCGACGACCATATTGGCCGGGCCGGTATCGAACGCATACACATCCGACGTGTCACCGCCGCCCGGCAAAACGGTCAGGTTGGCGATACCGCCCAGGTTGAGCAGTCCGCGTGTTTCGCCGGCATCGGAGAAGCGCACCCAGTCGAAGTACGGAACGAGCGGCGCGCCCTGACCGCCCAGCGCCATATCAGCGGCGCGGAAGTCCGAAACGACCGGGACACCGACTAGCCGCGCCAACGTCGGTCCGCTACCGATCTGAAGCGTGCCGCGCGCCTGAGCGCCACCGATAGGTTCAGCCTCTGGGACGTGAAAGACGGTCTGCCCGTGCATGCCTACCACATCGAGGTCGTCCATCCCCAACCCTGCGTCGGCGATGGCCTGCCGAACCGCTCCGGCGTAGACATGCGGCAAGTGCGCGTGGAGCAGCGTCACCATCCGCACGTCCGACGTGTCGACCTGAGCGCAGGCGAGCAACGCGGCTTTCAGTTCGTCGGACATCTCGACGCTTGCGCTGCCCAGCAACTCGGTCGTCGCGTGCCTCCCACTGCCCGTCACGCGCACGCAGGCGGCGTCGACGCCGTCCAGCGACGTTCCGCTCATCAGCCCGACGACGATACGCTCGGACTTTTGGAGCAGCCGAACGAGCGGGTGCTCACGGTGCGCGTCACTCATAACCCAGCGCACGGAGGCGGGCAGCTTGAGCGCGGAAGGCGTCAGCGGCGTCGGGTTGTTCGGTCGCCTGACGTTCGAACAGGCGTGCGGCTTCGCCCCGGATGGCGTCGGCGCGTTCGGGCTGCTGCTCGGCCAAACGCTCGAACACGCGCGCCGCTTCGTCGGCGTTGCCCTGAGCGGCGAAGATGCGGCCCATCGTAGGCGAGACCATATCGTCGATGTCGTCGTCCAGTCGCGGCGGTGGAATCG
>CAXBBB010000427.1:0-3223 GCA_963973615.1 uncultured Rhodothermales bacterium
CGTTCTGAAGCATCGGCGCGAGTTTGCGCGGGATGAAGCCATAACAAATCTCGCAGGCCCAGACGGTACCTAAAGCTGTGGGGACGCATCGGGCTCGGCGGGGGTGTGGGAGCCGAGGCGTTCCGCACGCGACGAGAACCCGAAGCGCTCGCCGACGACGGCTACTACGGCACGGCGACTGCGCTCGCCGCCTACGAAAGCCTGGACGACGAGGTGTTTCCCCGCGACGGAATCGCTGCCTCGGCCCGAGCACAACTGGCGACCGGCACGCACACGTTCGGCCGCTACATCGGTCAGGCGCAAGCGTACACGGCAGTCGGCCCGCTCGTCCCGTTTGCGCGCATCGCCGCCGCCCACATCACGTCCGGCGGGCCGCCCCATCGGGTCTTCGCTCTGGGCGGCATTGGGCTGTCACCGCTCCTACCTGCTCAGCAGTTCGATCTGGCGGGATACCGCGCCGAAGCGCTGGCCGGGCGCAGCATCGCCCTCGGAAGCGTCGGCGTGCGCTGGGACGCGGGCGGGGGGCGGCACCTGTCGGCACAGGTCGACGGCGCGCGTATCGGCTCAGCATTCGATGCACTCGACACGTTCGGAGGGTGGGGCGTCGTCGCATCACAGGAGACCCCGCTCGGTCCCCTCGAACTGGCAGCGTTCGGCCGCGGCGACGATGAACCGCTCGCGTTTCAACTCGCGTTGGGCTATCGGTTTTAGGGCCGATCCGCGTTCACATCAGCCCGCGCTCGGCTAGGCTCGTGTAACCCGCACCCGCGATGATCACGTGGTCGTGGACCGGGATGCCCATCAGCTTGCCCGCCTCGACGAGTTGTTTGGTGATCGCCACGTCTTCCCGACTCGGCTCCGGGTTGCCGGACGGATGGTTGTGCAGGCAGATGATGGCGGCGGCGTTGTCCAGCATGGCGCGGCGAAAAACAGCGCGCGGCTCGACAATGCTCGCCGCCAGTCCGCCCGTCGTCAGCGACTGATAGCCCGTGATGACGTTGGCCGTATTGAGTAGCACGATCCAAAACTCCTCGACGGGTTTGTCGCGCAGCATCGGGCCGAAATGGTTGGCGACATCGGCGGGACTCGTCACCTGAATCCGCTCCTCGCTCGACCGCCCCGTCTCGACGCGCCGCCCGATCTCGAACGCCGCCGCCAGTTGTGCCGCTTTCGCCGGTCCAATGCCGACCAACTTGGTCAACTCCTTGACCTCGCGCCGCGAAATCCGAAACAGCGACCCAAACGACTTTCCCAACGCCCGCCCTAGATCGACGGCGGATACCGGTCCGTTCTTGGTCGTCGTTCCCGAGCCGAAGATCAACGCGACCAGTTCGGCATCCGACAGCGTTGATGCTCCACGCGCCAGCAGTTTCTCACGCGGACGCTCGCCCTCAGCCCACGTGTGGATCGCCGAGTTGTAGTTGACGTCGGGTTCGCAGGTCGGGTCGAACGGATCGGCTTCGGTGCGGGGCGGCATGGCATCCAGGGTATGTGGATGTGACTAGACCCGCGAGAGTGGCCCGCGTAACCTCGACCGAGAGGCTTACTCCGAGACCGACGAGACGATGCCTTCGATGAGCGCTTCGTTGGTCGGCGTGGTCTGCATGTGGCGGACGAGCGCTTGCATGGCGTCGTTGGGCGGGCGACTCGTGAGGATGCGCATGAACTGGTGGTGCTGGTCGATGTTGTCGATCAGCAGTTCCTCGTTGCGCGTGCCGCTCTTGCGCAGGTTGACGGCGGGGAAGATGCGCTTGTCGGCCATGATGCGATCGAGCACGATCTCGGAGTTGCCCGTCCCTTTGAACTCCTCGAAGATGACGTCGTCCATGCGGCTTCCGGTCTGGACGAGAGCCGTCGCGATGATCGTGAGGCTGCCGCCGTTTTCGATCTTGCGGGCCGCGCCGAAGATCTTGCGCGGGATCGACATGGCGCGGGCATCAAGACCGCCCGAGAGCGTGCGTCCGCTGCCTTCCATGTACAGGTTGAACGTTCTCCCCAGGCGCGTTAGGCTGTCGAGCAGCAGGACGACGTCTTTTCCCTGCTCTACTAGCCGCTTGGTGTACTCGTGGCACATCGTCGAGACCCTTACGTGGTTGTCCTCCTCCTGATCGTTGGACGACGCGAAGATGGTCGCCTGCGAGGTGCGCTTGAAGTCGGTGATCTCTTCCGGTCGCTCATCGACGAGCAGGGCGACCAACTCGACTTCGGGATGGTTCTGCGAGATCGCCTCGGCCATGCCGTGCAACATCACCGTCTTGCCCGTCCGGGGCGGAGCGACGATCAGCGCGCGCTGGCCCTTACCGATGGGAACGGCCAGGTCGACGACGCGCAACGTGGTGTCACGCGGACCACGGACGAGGTTGAGCTTTTCGTAGGGATAGACCGTCCGTCCGTTCTCGAACTTCTTGCATCTGGCCCACTCGTGTGGATCCATGCCCATCACCTTGTCGATGTGGGCGACCTGCCACGCCTCGCGGCGTCCGGGCTTGAGCGTGCCTTCGAGCAGGACACCGCTGCGCAGGTTGAACTTGTTAACCAGGGCCGGAGGACAGAACGCGTCGTTGTCGCCCTTGGGGACCGTCGGCTCGAACTCGCGGATGAAGCCGAACTTTTTGTTGCCGATGATTTCGAGCAGGCCGGTGAACGGAGCTTCCTGTGACATGTAGCGGAGAGACGAGGAAAACGCGGCGCGCTAGGGCGAAACGTCGGAAAGGGTCGAGAGCGGACGCACGCGCGCCAACGTCCCCGACGAGGTCGAGTGGAAGGCCGCCGCCTGTATCGCAATCGCTCAGGCCAGCGGATTCGGGGTCGGCACCTCGCCGCGCCTGTTGCCCCTTGGGCGAGCGCGTAACTGGGAGGTGTCAGACCAGCGGAACGACTGCAAAATACGTCGGGTTTCCATTTTTACTCCCACGCCTCCCATTCGATGCCCGACACCACGACTCCGACGCTCTCCTCCCCCCCTGCCGTCGCATCACCGAGCGAGGTCCACGGCTTCCGGCTCGACCGCATGCACGTCGAAGTCGACGGCCCCGAAACCGCTCCGCCCGTCGTGATGCTGCACGGCTGGGGAAGCAGCGCCGCGCTGATGCGTCCGTTCGCGCAAATGCTGACCGACGAGCGCCGCGTCCACAACCTCGACCTTCCAGGCCACGGCCAAACGCCACCTCCGCCTCACGCGTGGGGCGTCCCCGAGTACGCCGCACTCGTCGCTGCGTACGTG
>CAXBBB010000428.1:0-3206 GCA_963973615.1 uncultured Rhodothermales bacterium
CGGCGTGCGGTGGATTGAACGTACCTCCGAAGAGGCCGAGGCGAAGTGGGTTGGACATCCGCGTACAACGGGCGACGTCGCGACAGGTTGACCAGATTGCTTCATCCCGGCTTCGGTGCATTCGGCGTAGCTTCAAACTTCCCTCCTTCCGATGCCCATGCGCCGCCTGTTGCCGCTCTTTCTCTTCGTCTGTGTGCCTGCGAGTGCCCAGATTTCGCCCGTCGTCCTCCCCGACAGCGTCGTCGTGACGGCGTCTCGGCTACCCCAGAGCGCGCGGACGGTCGGACAGGCCATACGAGTCGTGACGGCCGCGGAAATCGCTGCGCTGCCAGTCGCATCGGTCGACGAGCTGCTGCGCGGGCGGGCGGGTGCCGACGTATTGAGCCGTGGCCCGTTCGGCGTTCAGAGCGACTTTACGATCCGCGGGTCGACGTTCAACGGTATTCTGCTGCTGATCGACGGCGTCCGCTTCAACGATCCGATGACAGGACACTTTCTGAGCGACTTCCCGATTCCGCTCTCAGAGATCGTGCGTGTCGAGCTGCTACGAGGGCCGGCCGCTGCCGAGTATGGGGCCGATGCGGTCGGCGGCGTGATTCACATCCAGACCCAGGCCGGGCTAGCCGCCCCCCTGGGCGAGCCAGACGGAGCAGGCGGACGGGGAACGATCAGCGGCGGATCGTACGGATTGGCAATGGGCGACGCTGCAGCCTGGGCGAGCGTCGGCGGGGCACGCTATACCGCTGCGGCGGCCTATGCAGAGGCGAACGGACAGACCATCCCCTCACTCAAAACGCTGCCCGACGGCGTCACACCCGAACCGGCGACCGCGCGTGCTGGGTTCGAGCGCGGTGCTGCGACGGTCGGTCTGCGTCAGCAGGTCGGTAGCATGACGCTTTCGGCCCGCGCTGCATTCGATGCACGCGAGTTTGACGCCGTTCGCTTCTACACCTCTTTCGCGTCGGACACGGCGCGCGAGCAGACGCAAACGCTGTGGCTTCAGGCCGCGCTCGAAGGCGTCGCCGGACGGACGTTGTGGCGCGTGCAGGCCGGAGCACGACGCCACGAGGACACGTATCGGTATAATCCCAGCGCATCGGCCAACGAACACACGACGCGCCAGGCCACGCTGACCGCTCACGCTCGCCGCGTCGTGTCGAACACGGTATCGCTCCACGCCGGAGCCGACGCTCTCGCCCGTGACATCGCCTCGAACAACATGGGCGACCATGGCGATGTGGTAGGCGGCGCATGGGGCGGTGCCACACTCCGCATCGCCGACGCCACACTCAACGCAAGGTTGCGCGCCGACTATGCCGAGGCATACGGCTTCGAACTCACACCGGCCATCGACGCCATCTGGAACGCTTCCCCGACCGTCGACCTGCGCGCCGCCGTTGGGCGCAGCGTCCGGGCACCTACGTTCGTCGAGCGCTATTTCAACACCGTCGCGCCGCGTCCAAACCAGGATCTGGGCAACCCCGACCTGACCGCCGAACGTGCGTGGTCGGCTGAGGTCGGAACGGACGCCTACCTGATACGCGCTCGCGATGCACGCCTGACGCTGCGCGCGACCCTGTTCTACCGCGACGTCGACAACCTCATCGACTTTGCACGCAGCAGTCCTAACGCCGTGTTCTTCGCAGACAACCTCCGCAACGTACAGACGACGGGCGGCGAAGCCGAAGTGTCCGCCTACCGCACGCTGGGACGCGTCGGCCTGTCCGCTGACGTAGGCTACACCTACCTCGACGCCACCATCGACGGGTTGGCCGAGGACGTTCAGGCCAAATACGCTCTGACCAGCGCGCGCCACTTGGTACAGGCTCACCTACACGCATCGCTGGGACGCATTGGAGTCGGCGTGCAGTCCGTCGCCCGGACGCCCGATAGCGACGTCATCGACGCGTATATGGTCCACAACGTCCGTGCGGCTTTTGCCCTCCCGCTGACGGGTGTCGATGCGCGGCTGACGCTGGAAGTCCGCAACCTGCTCGACGAGGACTATGCCGATCTATTCGCACCGATGCCGGGCCGGTGGTGGCTCTTCGGAGCGCGGATGGCATTCTGACGAGATAGATGCAGAGGCGGGCCGTGGTAGTTGGAAGAGGCCGAAACGAACGCACGATGAAGGCAGGTGCGTAACAACAGGCGGGAACGGCGTAGATCGGGATTCGGTGAGCAGACTTCTACTCACTAACTCCCACATCCATGAAAGCCCTCACCTGGCACGGCCAAGGCGACGTCCGCGTCGACACCCACCCGGATCCTGTACTTCAAGACCCGCGCGACGCAATCGTCCGTATTACGTCGACCGCCATCTGCGGCTCGGACCTCCACCTCTACGACGGCTTCGTGCCGATGATGAAGGAGGGCGACATCATCGGGCACGCGTGACCCATTTGAAGAAGGGAGACCGCGTCGTCGTACCCTTCACGATATCGTGCGGCAGTTGCTGGTTCTGCGAGAAGACGATGTTCTCGCTGTGCGACGAGTCCAACCCCAAACCCGAAAACGCACGTAAGCAGATGGGCCACTCGCCCGCAGGCGTCTACGGCTACTCGCACCTGCTCGGCGGTATTCCGGGCGGGCAGGCCGAATTGCTCCGCGTACCCTACGCCGATGTGGGACCGATCAAAGTGCCCGACGCGCTGACAGACGAGCAGGCACTCTTCCTCTCCGACATCTTCCCGACGGGCTACATGGCCGCCGAGAACGCCGAAATCGAACCGGGCGACACGGTCGCCGTCTGGGGCTGCGGGCCGGTCGGCCAGTTCGCGATTCAGAGCGCGTGGATGATGGGAGCCGGACGCGTCATCGCCATCGACCAGGTGGCCGAGCGGTTGGCTATGGCCCAGAAACACGGACGTGCCGAAACCATCGATTTCTCGGACGACGATGTAGACGTCTACGAGACGCTGATGGAAATGACCGGCGGGCGCGGCCCGGACCGCTGCATCGACGCGGTAGGAGCCGAGTCGCACGCTGCCAACGACGCCAAAGCGCTCGTCGACAAGGCCAAGGCGGCCGTCCACATGCAGTCAGATCATCCCTACGTGCTTCAGCAAGCGATCAAGTCCTGCCGCAAGGGGGGCACGATCTCGGTCCCTGGTGTCTACGCTGCCGCCGTCACTATCCCCTTCGGCGCGGCGATGAACAAAGGGCTGACGTTCAAGATGGGTCAAACGCACGTGCAGCGCTACCTC
>CAXBBB010000429.1:0-3193 GCA_963973615.1 uncultured Rhodothermales bacterium
CTGGTACCCGGCTCGCTGATGCTGATCGACGACCACATCAACCTGACGGGTCTTTCCCCTCTGACGGGACCGGTCGTCGGCGACGAGCCGCGCTTCCCAGACATGTCGGCACCCTACGACGCGAACTGGATGCAGGCAGTCGACGAGGCGGCGCTTGATCAGAGCATCCGACTTCATAGAGGCGTCTACGCCTGGATGCCCGGTCCGGCCTACGAGACGCGCGCCGAAGTGCGCATGGTGCAAACCCTCGGAGGTGATGCTGTTGGCATGAGCACGGTACCGGAGGTGATGACGGCGGTCTCGCTGGGCATGCGCGTCTTGGGCCTGTCGACGATAACCAACCGTGCGGCGGGAATGGGCCAGGCGACGCTTTCGCACGGCGAGGTTATCGAAACCGGGCAAAGCGTCCGCGAGAAGTTGTCGTCGGTCGTTCGTGCAGCGGTGACGCTCGCGTGAGGGAGGTGCTGGGTGTTCAGACCCCCGTCGTTGTCCAGCACCACGACACCAGGTTACCCTTCCAAAAATCGCCGGAGGATCGGGGTTAGCACGGCCGCTTCGTCGGGACCGAATCTATGGCCCATTCCCGGCAGCACTCCGAGTTGCGATCCAGGTAGCCGGTCGCGGAGGTGCAGCGTGTGCGACAGGTCGAACAGTTCGTCTTCGTCGCCGCTCGTGACCAGCTTGGGCAAGCTGGGCACCAGTTCGTGAGTGAATGAGCTGTTTTCGGCGAGAGAATGCACAAACGGGTGGAGCGAAGCGAACACATCGTCGGCTCGTCCCTGGTGCGCTTCGTCGAGGCGTTCCCACCCCTGCGGACTCCGCGAGCGAATACCCTCCACATCGAGTCGGGCGAGCATGTCGCTGACCAGAGTGGTGTCCCATTCGATGGACGTGGCGTGGACAGCTAGGTGATGCACGTAAGCGCCTAATCGCTGCGCTACGGAGAGGGCGACGGCTCCTCCCAATGAGAATCCGAAGAGGTCGACCGGCTGATTCAGCGACATGACGGCTTCTGCAACGCCACGCGTGAACAGGTCAGCCGTCAACTCCTGGTGCTTTTCCGAAGCGCCGTGTCCCGGTAGGTCGAGAGCGATGACTGGGCGGCTGGACTGCATCAAGCGGGCGAGGTGCTGCGTTTCGAGCGCCGACGTCGCGCCCGCTCCATGAAGCAGCACGAGAGGGGGCGCATCCGCCTCAGAAGGCCATCGGTAGGTGGCCACCTGTCCGGCAGAAGTGTCGATCAGCAGGGGACTGGGCAGCGCGTCCGCCCGCGTCTCGCACAGTTCGACCAACACACCGTGGGTGTCGCGCGGATGGAGAAAAGCGATGCGCAATCCGTCTGCCCCCGACGACGGCTCCCCGATCACGGCGATTCCGGCCGCGCGAGCGCGTTCGAGGGCAGAGGACAGATCGTCGACTCGAAAGGCGAGGTGATGCACGCCCGGCCCGCGTTTCGCGACAAACTTGGCGACTGGTGAGTCGTCCGATAGCGCGTGCAAAAACTCAACTTTGGACCCCGCATCTGCGAACCGCGTCTCGACACCCTGCGCGGCGACCGCTTCGGCTTTGTAGACACTTAGCCCGAGCAAATCGGCCAGCAAACGTTCAAGCGCATCGTTAGCGACGGCGATTCCGATGTGTTCAAGTTGGGCAGCAGGCATAGAGCAAAACGCAAATCATGTGGAGGCGGGACTCGGGTCGCCCATAGGCAAACCACAGGCGTCCGAGTGGCCCAGGCGCAACCCGGCAGGTGGTAGGCACCTGTCAGTTCCGCGGTGGAACACCCAGAAATCTCCCGACCCAACCGGCGAGGTCGGCGTATTCTTCCAGCCTCACCTCTATTTCGTCTATGTCCCGCTCACGCATCGCCGTCGTTGGAGGCACGGCCGCAGGTCCTGCCGCCGCTGCCCAGGCTGCTCGCACCGATCCCGACGCCGATGTATTGCTGATCGAGTCCAGCGCGCACGTCAGTATCGGCTCGTGTTCGATTCCGGCGTACCTGCGCGGACAGATCGACCACGCGAGTGATCTCGTTACCCTCACGCCCCAAGAACTGGGGCGAACGCGCAGAATCGACGTACGCGTCTGCACTCAGGCGACGCGTTTCGACGCTGCTCGCCGACATCTCCACCTGCGCGACGTGACGACGGGGCGCACCTATCACGAACGCGTCGACAAGCTGATCTTGGCGACCGGAGCACACGCCGTCGTCCCCGACTTCGTGCCGCCCGCCGCTACCAATGTGACACCGATGCGCACCCTCGTCGATGCCGCACGACTGCGCCGCTGGGTCGACTCTGGAGTGTTAGGACACGTCGTTATTCTCGGGGGTGGCTACGTCGGGGCCGATGTCGCAGATGCGCTGGCAGCTAGAGGTGTGCGGGTGACCGTTTTGGAGCCGAAAGGCGTGTTCGTTCGAGACATCGTCGGCGGCGATCTGTCGCAGGTTCTAACCGACGCAGCATTGGAGTGCCGCGTGTCGCTTCGAGCAGAGCGAGCGACGGGTGTCCGGATGCAGGGTGATCGAGTGCAAGCCGTCGTGACCCAGACGGGAGAATGGGTCGGATGCGACGCCGTCGTGCTGGCGGTTGGGGTTCAGGTGCGGACCGAGTTGGCACGCTCGGCAGGCGTGAAAATCCTCGACGACGGCACGCTCCACGTCGACAAAGGAGGCAGAACCAATGTGCCGGGCGTCTGGGCATGCGGCGATGCGGTCGCTGTTCCGTCGGCGGTGACGGGCAACCCGATGCACCGCCCGCTGGCGTGGGACGCATTTCGGACGGCGCGCGTCGTCGGTACCAACGCGGCACGGCGGGGGAGCGCCCGTTCAGTTCGAACCGTCGACCGGGGCGTCGGCAGTCGAACTGTTTGGCACCGAGGCTGCGGGAATCGGGTTGCGTCGTGAACAGGCGGAGAGAGCAGGCATCGCCGTCGTGGAGGCCACGATCACCCAGAAGAGTCGGGCGGGCCACGATCCACGTTCGGCTCCGCTACATATCCGGCTGCTGGCGGATTCCAAGAGCGGTCGGCTCATCGGCGGCGAAGTGGCAGGGCGAGACGGAGCAGCCATGCGCGCTAACGTACTCGTTCCCCTCGTCAAGTCGGGCGCCCACGTGTCCGAACTGGCGGATCTCGATCTAGTCTACACGCCTTCGCTAGCACCGATGCACGACCCGTTGCAGGTCGCGGCTCG
>CAXBBB010000430.1:0-3190 GCA_963973615.1 uncultured Rhodothermales bacterium
ACTGGCTACGGTGCCATGACCCGCAGTTCGTTCGAGGTACTTGGCGGCGTGCTATACTTTATTGGCTACACTTCTGCGACAGGAAATGAGCTATTCCGATATGACGGAGCGACCGCTCCTTCCACTGCGGCAGAAATCCAAGCAGGTGTTCAAGGTGGAGCCTATATCGACTACTACTTCTCTGCTTCCCTACCAACTGCCTATGCTGGCGCGATCTACCTCGCTGGTAATGACGGCGCCACTGGGATCGAACTGTGGCGCTATACTGGCCCCGCTTCGTCCGCATATGCCGCCAGCGGGACGATCATGGAAGGAAGCACCGGTATCGAGGGCGTAACTGTGACGGTCGCGGGCGCAGGCTTCGCCACCACCGATGCCTCGGGCGCTTACACGTTCGCTGATATGTCCGCCGGCACCCACGTGTTCACGCCTTCCAAAACGGGCTACACGTTCACGCCATCCAGCCGCACTGCTGACGTAGATGGAGCGAACGTGACTGGGTTAGACTTCGCCGCGACACGCGTCTACACGATCAGCGGCACGATCTCCGGCATGGCCCCCGGAACTGACGTGGTACTCTCAGGCGATTCGTCTCTCACCGTTCAGACTACGTCAGGCGGCGCCTACACCTTCGATAACCTGTTGGCCGGAGACTACGTCGTGACCCCGTCGATGACCGCGCATCGCGTTACGCCCGCAAGCCGCACGCTGACCGGGGTGACGGCCGATCAGACAGACGCGGACTTCACCGCCGTCGCCGTCTACACCGTCAGCGGTCTCGTCAGACGCGCTAACGGAAACGCGGCCCCCGACGTCACGCTCTCCCTTACGGGCGACCAGACGAGCACCATTCAGACGGCAGCCGCCGGTAGCTATGCCTTCACTGTCGCCGACGGCAGCTATACCGTCACGGCGAGCCGCGCGCTGTGGGGCTTCGGTCGAACGGACAGCAGCTTCGTCGTGGTCGGGGAAAATGTGGACGGCATGGACTTCGTTGGTGAGCCCGTCCTGCGCGCCGCGCCGCTCTCCGCTCCCGCCGACGGTGCCTCGGGCGTCTCGCTCGAACCGATGTTCGTCTGGCGCCACAACGGTCCCCTCGCAGACAGTGTGCGCATCGCGATCGACGACGATAGCAACCCGCACGACGCCCCCTTGATCGTCACCACCGTCGCCCGAGCCGACACCACGTTTGCCCTCGACTACGCTGCGCTCGCACTGAACTACTCAACCGAGTACTGGTGGACCGTCACGTCGTACCGTACGACACCGCTGCTCGGATCGGAGACCGCGCAATCCGACGTACGGACGTTCACTACGGGGACCAACGTGTTTGAGAGCAAGCCACCCGTCACGTCGTATCCCAACTCCAATGCCAAAGTGTGGACGACGACGCCAGCGCTCAACTGGTACATCGTCACGAGCAGCACAAACCTGACCTGGGAAGTGCAGATCAAAGACGAGGCGATCGCTGAGTGGGGCACGCTCGTTCACACCAGCGGCGCGCTGGCCGACGTGCGCACCTATACGCCTCCGTCGGGTGTACTCATCGGCGGCAACAGCTACGTCTGGCGTGCGCTCGTCAAGGACGCCAGCGGCGTCGTGTTGGGCACATCGGACCATGCCAGCTTCGAAGTCGTCAAGGTCGGCGGCGCGGCCGTTCCCGTTGCAAGTTGGCCGAGCGGAGGCGCGACGGTTTACGCGCTACAGCCTTCGCTGACGTGGTACCTCACCAACGGCTCGACCAGTTTAGACTATCAGGTCGAGCTAATCGACGTGACGGCGAACGAATCGTTCGACGGAGTCGCCGAGTTTGCCACGACAGGTGGTACTCCCCGCGTCGAGTTGGCGGCCGAAGGCGTCACGCTTGCAGGCGGGACCGATTATGCCTGGCGCGTCCGCAGCAAAGACGCCACGAGCACGTCCGATTGGAGCACACCCGCTCTGTTTTCGACTGTAGCGGCGGCGGGTGTCGCCGCACCGACGTCTTCGTACCCGACGGGCGGTGCCATCCTCTACACTTCCGACGTAACGCTTCGCTGGTACCTGGGAGCGTCCGCTTTGGGCTTGAGTTACGCCGTGACGCTTACGCCCAATGGCGGATCTCCCATCGTCTACGCGTCCACGTCCAACCTCTCGCTCGACGTGTCGGGTCTGACGCCTGGCATGGAGTATACGTGGACCATCGAGGCCAGCGACGGCAGCAGGACGGCAACGTCCGCCCCCGCGACGTTCTTGGTCCATTCAGGCGTGGGCGCGCAGTCGGGAACGGCGGTCGCGTCGTGGCCCGTCGGCGCAACCGCACCAACCGTCTACGACCGCACGCCTCGCCTGTCGTGGTGGGTCGAAGGTGGACGCTCAGGCTTGTCCGGCTTCGTGGTGCAGTGGAGTACAGACGCGACCTTCGCATCGAGCGTTGCGAGCGAGACGGTTTCCGATCCCGCTGCCGGCTCGTTTTCGATTCTCGCCTCGCACGCTCTCGATTGGGGTACGACGTATTACTGGCGCGTCGGGGCCGTCGCGCAGAGTGCGTCCGCTCCGGCGGCGTGGAGCACAGGGTCGTTCACCACGCTCGGCGCTGGCGGATCGTTGATTCCCGTAGCAAGCTATCCGTCCGGTGGCCCGACGGTGTATACGGCTGACGTGTCGCTCTCGTGGTACCTCAACGGCGGCGCACAGGCCGTCGCGAGCTACACCGTCGAGTACGCCACGGCATCGGATTTCTCTGCCGGATCGGTTGTAACGACTGCAACCGCATCGCCGCTCGTCGTGTCCGGTCTGACGGCTGGGCAAACCTACTACTGGCGCGTGCGCTCACAGTTGACGGACGGCTCAGCAACAGGCTGGTCGTCGCCCGCTGCTTCGTTCACGATGACGAGCGGCGGCGTGGCTCCTGTTGCTCCGATTGCGGGGAGCCCGGCACGTGGCGTCACCATCGGCACGCGCACCCCTGCCCTCTCATGGTTCGTCCCGGCAGCGGCGCAGGCGGCCCAGACGTTCGAGGTCGAGTTGAGCACCCACGGCGACTTCGCCGACGCAGCCCGATTCGACGGCATCGCTGACTTGCAGACTGCAGCGGCGAACCTCGCCGACGGACGCTATTTCTGGCGCGTCCGCGCGGTCGCGGGTAGTGAGGCCTCGGCCTTCTCGGAAGCGGCCACGTTTGTCGTCCAGGCGGGCACGTCTACGGCAG
>CAXBBB010000431.1:0-3180 GCA_963973615.1 uncultured Rhodothermales bacterium
TCCGTCGGCCATAAGAAGAGAAGAGAATCGTGTAGTCGAGCTAATGCCGCGCGGGATACGCTGTTTCGGTCGTTGCTGGACGTTTTCAGTTTTGATTGAAAGTTTGGTCGCTCGGCAGACAGGAGGCCACTCGCAGCGTCGGAAGAGATCCCGATGAACCCTCGCCCTAAAACTCCAGGCCGCCTTTGCGAATGTCGTAGACCAGTCCGAGCGTCAGGATGGCGATAAAGAAGAAGACGGACGCCATAACCGGAAGTCCGATGCCCGCGTCGATGAAGTCGCGGAAGGCGACGGCCCACGGGTAGAGGAAGACGACTTCGACGTCGAACACGATGAAGATCATCGCGACCAGGTAGAACTTGACCGAGTAGCGGTCGCGCGCGGTCCCGACGGGGTCCATGCCGCTTTCGTAGGCCTTCTGCTTGATCAGGTTGGGCCGCTTCGGGCCGAGCACGTTGGCGCCGATGAGCAGCGTCATCGCCAGGCCTCCGGCCATAGCGATCATGAGAAAGAGCGGGACGAACTGTTCGAGCATCGCGGGCGGGTGGAAGAGCACGACAAGGTACCGACGCGGCTGCACGTCCGCCAACGGCACAAACGGGAAGCGCGTGTGAGGGTGGATCTTTGGGCAAAACGATTGGACCCTGTCCGCTCTGATCGTAGGCGCTCTACCTTCGGGGCCGTCTCCTCGCGCTAGTCTTCATTATGTACCGCCTTGTTTCTCTGGCACTCGCCTGTTGCCTGCTGAGTTCTGCCTGCTCCGTTTCGGGCCTTTTGGTCGATCTGCCTACCCCCCTCGGTGGTGCTGTCGAAGGCGTGTGGGAACTAACCGAGATGAACGCCGAGCGCGGACTGACGGCGCTTCCGATGACGAATCGCATCACGCTCGTCGCGCTAGCCGGGGTGCCCACGCGCTTCGATGGCGAAGCGTTTTCGGGGCCGTACCGCATCGAGGTGTGGATCGAAGAGGACGGGGAGATCGACCAGCTCACCCACGCGACGAACGGGCGCCTCGCGACCATCGCCGACCGCCATACCCTGCCGCTGCGGTACCGATCTCTCCTGTCCACGACGATGGGAGACTCGACGCGGCAGATGCAGCAACGCAGGGAGCAAGACGTAGGGTACGTTGGGCGCGTCGGCTCGTCGACCGAGAATGATCCGTTCGAAAACGTCGGTAGACTGGCGCTCCGCGAGGTGCCTCGTGCGCTCGCCGAGACCGAAGCCGAATATTTTCGTTTGTGGGAGTTCGTCAGACGCGTCCAGGTGGAGGAGGGTGAGTTGCGCCTGTACGATCACGAAGACGAGTTACTGATGCGCTTCGAGCGACCTGCTGGCGAGTCAAGGCGCCTGCCGTGGGAGCCGAAGCGCGGCTGAGTGAAGCGCTGCGGAAGGGTGTGTGAGGCTGTATCAAAGCCGGAGTCAACGCTGTGTTACCGTTGAAATGA
This sequence comes from uncultured Rhodothermales bacterium, assembly GCA_963973615.1. GTDB lineage: Bacteria > Bacteroidota > Rhodothermia > Rhodothermales > BA12 > CAXBBB01. Next base: position 1,449 of record CAXBBB010000431.1, read on the forward strand.
GTGAGTGCTTGTCGGTGCCGAGTGGGATACCTTCGCTGCCGTTCGGACTTCTCTCCCGAAGTCACACTCCAAGCGCAGTCGCCTCCATCTGGGCTGCACGATCTCCACTCCATCGCACCCCGATGAATACCTTTCTACAGCGACTCGCTGCGCTGACGCTCCTTCTGCTTGCTGCGGCACCGGCTGCGCACGCACAGGGCGTCACCACATCTGCCCTCAACGGCACCGTCACCGACAACCAGGGCGTTTCGCTTCCGGGAGTCAACGTGATTGCCGTCCACCAGCCGTCGGGCACGCGCTACGGCGTCGCGACGCGTTCGGACGGACGCTACAACCTGCGCAACCTGCGCGTAGGTGGCCCCTACACGATCCAGTTTAGCTTTATCGGCTTTCAGAGCTACGAAGAAACGGATATCACGCTGGCGCTGGGTGAGGATCGTCTGCTCGACGTGACGCTGCGCGATGAGTCGCTTCAGGCGGGCGAAGTCGAGGTGACGGCCGAGCGCGGGCAGTTGCTGTCGGCTGAGAACAAGGGCGCGGGCACCAACGTGTCGCAGGAGGAGATCGAGCGCATCCCGACGATCAACCGCTCGCTGACCGACTTCACGCGTTTGACACCGCAGTTCGCGCCCACGGGCAGCGGCAGCGAGTCGGGTACGAGCGTTGCCGGCGCCTCCAGCCGCTTCAACAACATCCAGATCGACGGCGCGGCCATCAACGACGGCTTCGGACTCGAGGACTCGGGCACCCCGGGCGGCTCGTCGGGCACGCAGCCGATCAGCCTGGACGCGATCCAGGAGTTTCAGGTCGCCATCTCGCCCTACGACGTGACGCAGGGCAACTTCTCGGGCGGATCGATCAACGTCGTCACCAAGAGCGGCACCAACACGTTCAGAGGGTCGGGCTACTACCTGGGCCGCAACGAGAGCTTGGTCGGCGATTTCGAAGAGCAGGCCTTCGACGACTTCGGCGAGTTCACGGCCGGAGCTACGCTCGGCGGACCGATCCTGAAGGACAAGCTGTTCTTCTTCCTCTCGGGCGAAGCCGTCCGCCGCGACACGCCCATCCGTGCGGGCTTCCTTGACGATCCTAGTGCGACAACGTTCCAGGCCAACCAGTCGTCGGTTCAGGAAGTGCTCGACATTCTCAACACGCAGTACGGTCGCGACGCCGGCTCGCTGGGTCAGTTCGACCAGTCGACGGTATCGAACAAGTTGTTCGCGCGTCTCGACTACAACATCAACTCGTCCAACAACGCGACGCTGCGCTTCAACTACGTCAAAGGCGAACTCGACGACGGCATCTTCCGCAGCAGCGGCACCAGCTACCAGCTCGAGGATCGCTACTACAAGCGCGAGAACACCAACACGAGCACGGTCTTCGAACTGAACTCGCTCTTCGGTGCGCGCTACGCCAACCAGTTTCGCGCCAGCCTCCAGACCAACCGCCAGCCCTCGACACTCCAGTTCGCTCCGTTTCCGTCGATCGACATTAATAACGTCGGTGCGGGTGACACGTTCGTCAACGAGGACGGCCAAACGGTCGTCAGCCGGGGTGGTCGCATCAACCTGGGACCGGACCAGTTCCGAGGCGCCAACAACATCGACGCGGATATCTTCGAGTTGACGAACAACTTCAACATCTTCGCGGGTGACCACGTGATCACGTTGGGCACGCAGAACACGTACCAGAACTTCGCTAACCTGTTTATCCGTAACTTCTACGGCTACTA
>CAXBBB010000432.1:0-3168 GCA_963973615.1 uncultured Rhodothermales bacterium
CTCGATGCCCCCGGCCAACGTAGCGACTGTCCTCGCCTGCCTCGATATTCTCGAACAAGAGCCCGAACGCCTCGACCGTCTGTGGGCCATTTCGGACTATATGCGAGACGGCTTCTCGAACCTGGGCTTCAACGTATGGGCCAGCCAATCGCCGATCATCCCGGTCGTCGTCGGCGATATGGAGACGTGCTTCAAGTTCTGGCGCGATCTGCTCGAAGAAGGAGTGTTCGTCAACGCTGTCGTCCCTCCCGCCGTCCCGCGCGGCCAGAGCCTGATGCGCACCAGCTACATGGCTAGCCACACCGACGCCCAACTCGACTTCATCCTGTCGGCGTTCGAGAAGGTCGGCAAGCGACACAACGTGATCTGATCCGCGCGCCGTCCGTTTCTTGCGGTCCTACCTCTTCAGTCGCTAGACCGCTCTCATGCCGATCACCGTCACCCCCGCCGACAGCCGCAGCGACCACCGTGCGTTCGTCGACTTCCCGTTTCGCCTCTATGCCGAGAGCGACTACTGGGTGCCGATGCTCCGTCGCGACGCGCTCGCGCTGATTGACGAGAAGAAGAATCCGTTCTTCGAGCACGGGCTGATGCAGCCCTATCTGGCTCGCAACGAGAAGGGCGAGATCGTGGGTCGGATTGCGGCAATCCAGAACGGCGCTCACCTCGAAACCTTCGACGACGCGACGGGCTTTTTTGGCTTCTTCGAGTGCATCAACGACTACGGAGTCGCTCGTGCCCTGCTAGACGCTGCCGCCGGTTGGATGCGCGGGATGGGCCTGAAGGCGATGCGTGGTCCGGCGAATCCGAGTCTGAACGACACCGCGGGCCTGCTCGTCGACGGCTTCGACCTCCAACCGTCGGTTATGATGCCGTACAACCCGGCGTACTACGAGGACTTTCTCCGGCGCTGGGGGTTCGAGACGCAGACCGAGATGCTATCGCTCTACGTCCACGCCAAGTACATGGACCCGAGCAAACTCTTCCGGGGCGACGAAATCGTACGCAAGCGGCTGCCCGGCCTGACGGTGCGCGGCCTCGACCCCAAGCGGTTTGACGAGGATGTGGCGGCTGCGATGAAGATCTACAACGACGGCTGGGAGAAAAACGAGGGGTTCGTCGCCATGACCGATGCCGAAGCCAAGCACCTAGCGTCGGAGTTGAAGCCGATTTTGGTGCCTGAACTGTTTCTCTTCGCCGAGCGCGACGGCGAGCCAGTCGGCTTCTCGGTTTCGCTACCCGACTTCAACCAGGCGCTGCGCTACGTAAAGAGCGGCAAACTGACGCCGGGCAACCTGATCGGCCTGATCGCGCGCGCCAAAATGGGCACGATCACCGATCTGCGGATGCCGCTCATGGGCGCACGGCAGGACTACCAGGGCAAAGGCCTCGACGCCGTTCTGATCGCCGAGACCATCCGCCGCGGACGCAAGATGGGTTTCCTCGGCTGCGAGCTGAGTTGGGTGCTGGCCGACAACAAGCGACTGCTGCTGGCGCTCGAACGGATGGGCGCCGTAATCGACAAACGCTACGTTCTGCTCGAAGCACCGCTCGACTGAGCAAACTTCGCCGCCGCAAGTCCCGCTCGACTTCTAGCGCCAGCGAGGAAAGGAAACAGCGCGGCGCGCGCGTGAAGTCCGTCGGCTCCATAGGCGATGGCTACCGTCGCCGCGTCGTTTGCAATGGCGCGACGGATGACAGGGTTTTGATGGGCCGAGTTTCCATCCGCGAAGTTCAGCGTCAAGCCAACTGCCGCTTGCCTTCCGAGACCTCCATCCGGTGTGATGGCGACGACGATCACTCCTTCCTCGACTGACAGTTCGACTACGCCTAGCCGATGATCAAGCGTGACGCTCAATGCGTTGCCCGTCTCGACTGTGACGACAAACTCAGCGGCATCAACTTCCAGACGAGCGATCCACACCGGCTCGTCTGGGACCCGCCCCGTTTCGACATGGACGCCGTCAGCCGACCACTGGTCGTGCGCTGCGTCCCATTGAATCGGCACCTCGACGAAATGCTCGTCGACGCGTACAGACAGCCGGAGGTCGAGGCGAGCAGAGCCGAGGGTCAGCATAGTCGAAAACGAAAAACGCCTCCGTCCGGCGAACCAGAGGAGGCGTATGGAGCGGAACACCGGGCTCGAACCGGCGACCTCAACCTTGGCAAGGTTGCGCTCTACCAACTGAGCTAGTTCCGCTTGGTATGTCCGACGGCGTTGCTATCGGGACCGCAATAATAGGGAAATCCGGCGCTACATGTCAAGCCTTTGGGCATGTTCACCGAATCCCAAAACAGACTCGTCTGCCACTGCTTCGGAGCCTGCCCGGCGAGGGATCACGCCAGGCGCTCACGACGCGTCGCCTTTGGGTTTGGCTGGAGCGTCGGGCTTGGACTCGGGCTTCTTCGCTTCGGCGGGTTTCGCATCGGACGTCGTCTCTTTGGAGCCCTCTGCCTTCGTCTCGGATGATGTGTCACCGGCAGCGGACGGCTTCTTCTTTCCTTCCTTCCCGTAATTGGTGTAGTCGGTCAGGTAGAAGCCGCTGCCTTTGAACACCAGCCCGGCCTTGCCGCTGATGACGCGGCGGACCTTCTGCCCGGTTTCGGGGTCGACGGTGAGCGCGGGTTCGCTGATGCGCTGTTCAATCTCGAAGTCGGTGCCGTCTTCGCGGCGATAGATATAGGTGGGCATAGCGGGTCGTTGGAGGGCGATGCAGAATGACGCGCCAAGTGTGGCTGTTCCTGCCGTCTACTGCACCAACGCATCGTACACCAAGTCCGCATACGATGCGCGGACGCCGCCGACTTTGCTGTTGTCGCGCGTTGGGTGAACACGGTTGGTGAGCAGGATCGCGAAGATCTGCGCGTCGGGGTCGAACCACATCGACGTTCCGGTAAAGCCGGTGTGCCCGAAAGCACGGGGTCCAAACTTGGTGCCTGCCGACGAATAGCCTTCAACCGAGCGCGTATCCCATCCGATGGCGCGACTGCTCTCCCCGACCGTCCCCTCGCGCGCCGTAAACCGGGCAATGGTTTCGGGCTGGAGTAGGGTGACACCGTCGAGCGTTCCGCCACCGAGTAGCATCCGGGCGAAGCGACTCAGGTCTTCGGCTGTCGAGAACAAGCCCGCGTGCCCGGCGACCCCGCCAACGAGCATCGCCGTCTCGT
>CAXBBB010000433.1:0-3168 GCA_963973615.1 uncultured Rhodothermales bacterium
GACGGCGCTGCTGAACAACTCGGAAGGCATCACGAAAATCGTCGAAGCGGAAGGGCGTCCGTGCGCGGTCACGGGGCTAGGGGTGATCTGCCGGAATGGAAAGCGGTGGACCGTCCGCGTGAGAGTGCCGCAGCATATGGTGTACGGCTATGTAGCCAACAGTAGTGCCGAGTGGCTAGCGACACGCTCCGGCCTCGCCCAGCGCTCCGGTGAGACCGTGCGACCGGCTCAGGAACTCAGCGCCTACCTCGGAAGCGCGGCGGGCAGTGTGCTGCTCAAACTGCGCGACGGACGGCTTGCACTCGCGATGAACCAGGCCTTGATCTTTATCGACCCATCCCAACTCGACGTTTCGATCCCAGCAACGCCACGTTTCTCGGCCGTAGAAATCCATGGGGCGCGCCCCTCCCGCGTCGGCCCACTGGCGCTGGCTCGGAACCATGCCGTGAGGCTACCTAGTGACGCAAGCGCCGTGACCATTCGCTTCGCAGGTGACGGACCGGCTCCCGGCCAGGCGCGCTTTGCCTATCGTATTCGTGGACTGGTCGACGAATGGGTCGACCTTGACGCTCCCGAACTTCAACTGGCGGGGTTGCCGCCAGGCAGACACGTCGTTGACGTGAAGAGGCGCGGCGGAATAGCGGTGGACACGAGTCCAGAGACGGCGCTAACCGTGACGGTTCTGCCGCGTATTTCGCAGACGCTCTGGTTTCGGCTGCTGCTCGCCGCGTTTGGCTTGGGGCTTGTCGGTGCTGCTGTCGCGTACCGCGAGAGCACGCGTCGGCGCCGCGAAGTCCTGCGCCGCCGCATCGCCGACGATCTGCACGACGATCTGGGATCGCGCATGAGCGCCCTCGCGTTGCAGCAGGACCTGATCGGCACCCGGTTGGACGCCGATTCTCGGGCGAGGACGGAAGAGGTCGCCGAACGCCTACGTGCGCTCAGCCGGGATCTGCGCGACGTCGTCTGGTACGTCGACGCTTCGGCCGATACGCTGCCTGCCCTCGCTGCCCGTGCCGCCGCCGCCGCCCGGAGTCTACTACCGCCTGAGCGTTTGACCGTCGCGATTGCCGAACTCCCTGAGCGCGTGGTCGACATGGACACGCGTCGGCACGTGCTGATGATCGTGAAGGAGGCGCTGCACAATGCCCAGCGGCACGCGCCCGAAGCTCATGTCGAGCTTGCAATTTCGATGCGCGACGGGTCGCTGTGGATTGGGGTGCGCGACGACGGACCGGGAATAGTGCCGGATCCCGAGGGCGACGGAAGGGGGATGAGTACGATGACGCGTCGCGCCCACGAGATCGGCGCGGAGTTGAGCGTAGACAGCGGTTCGGGAGAGGGGACGACGGTACGGCTGCAGGTGCCGATGCGATAGAGGCGGGAAACCACGTGATCGCGTGAGGCGACGACCGGGAGGCGTCGGATAGGTTGGTAAAGAGCCGATAAGCCGCCCGCTGGCGACGGCTCTCAACGCTACCGTCGAACCCCGCTGCCATGCGCCTCCTCTACTCGCTGATCGCCCTCTTGCTCATCGCCCCGGCCGCCCTGGCCCAGACGATGGTCACCGCCAACATTGCCGCCAACACCGACTGGACGGCGTCGGGAAGCCCGTACATCGTCACCAAGACGATCCGCGTTCTAGACGGCGTCACGCTGACGGTTGCGTCGGGCGTCGAGGTGCGGTTTGCTCTGAACGCCTCGCTGATCGTAGGCGGCGTGCTCAATGCCGGGGCCGCCACGTTCACGTCCGACGCCGCTGCGCCTACGGCAGGCGACTGGCGCGGCATCTCGGTTCAAGGACAGACGACGCTCGACGGCGCGACGATTCGGTACGCGTCCAACTCACTATTCGCGCAGGAAACGTCGACGGTGACGCTGCTAGCCACGACGGTCGAACTCTACAAGTTCAACGGCATCAGCGTGTTCGACGGCGCGACCGCTCGGCTGAAAGGCGTCACCGTTCAAGAGCCAGGCGATGCGGGAAACGCGGCCTATTCCGGTCTTTCACTGATCAGCCCCGGCGGCAACGAGCAGGTCTGGGAGGGGCCTGCCGTCCGCATCGCTGATCTGACCGTCAGAGGAGCGTTCTATGCCATCCGACTAGGCAATCCGGCCCCGCTGGTCCTCGAGGGCACGCACACGCTCGAGGGCAACATGCACAACGCCATCGCCATGCTGTACGACGGGCACCGGGGCAGCTTCACGTTCGCTCCAGGCATACCCTATCACTTTCTCGACAGCGGCCGCCGCTACCAGGTGGCGTCGACGGATTCGACGACGATCCTGCCCGGTGCCGTCCTCAAGTTCTGGCCTGGATTCCAGGCCGAGTTGGGTCACGTCACCGCTGTTGGTGCGCCTGATGCCCCCATCGTCTTCACCGCCCTCACCGACGACACGGCCGGAGGCGACTCGAACGGCGACGGCGCAACGACGGCTCCGTCGGTCGGCTATTGGAATTTGGTTTCGGGCGAGGGCGTCTTCAGGCACCTGCGCGTACGCTATGCAGCATCCGGATTGCAGGCGTTCGGAACGTCGACGGTGACGGATTCGGAGTTTCGAGCCAACCGCTACGGGCTTTCGCTGCATTCGAGAGACTTCCTCTCGAGCAGCGATGCGGAGGCCAGAGTTCGCACCGCTCCTGGGTTCGCCACCGCCACCCGCAACACGTTCGGTGAGCACCAGGACGCACCGATCCGCTCGGACATCAACGTGCGCGGCGACGTGACCGGCAACACGTTCCAACCGGCTGCCAAGTTTGCGGGCGTCGGTTTTTCCTACGACGGCACAGGTAGGACGTTTGCGGGGCGCTTTTTCACGCGGGCCGATACGCTGCACGACCTGGGCCTGCCCTACGTGCTACTCAACAGCAACCAGACGCCGGATGGGAGCCTGCATGTCGGCAGGGGGGCGTCGCTGCGGATTGAGCCGGGCGTCGTGCTCAAGAGCGACGGGCCGGGCGTGCGCGTGACCGGGTCGGGACGGCTCGATGTGGTCGGGGCCGAAGACGCGCCGGTCGTGTTCACCTCGCTCAAAGACGACGTGTACGCAGGCGACACCAACCTGGACGGGAATACGACGGTGCCTGCCGTGACCAACTGGCGCGGCGTGACCTACCAGGGATCGGGCACCGCCGGGTCGGTCGCGCACGCCGTGTTTCGCTATGGC
>CAXBBB010000434.1:0-3157 GCA_963973615.1 uncultured Rhodothermales bacterium
GGCTGAGTCGGTTGCTGCTCAAGCCCGACGCGCTCACGACCGACGACTCGCTGAAACACATCACCAAAACGGTGCGGACACTCTTCGGAGTACCGTCGCTCGAAGTGGGCTTCCTCTCTTTTGTCCTCGACACGGAGCGCGGAGCGCCTAGCGAGAGCGGATGGTTCGGAAACCGTAAGCCCGGCTCCAAAGGTGCCTACGTCCGTGAAGCCGTCCCCATCGGACGCAGTTTGCTCCTCGACGGCGAGGTCAGCCCTGTCTTAGGAGGCGTAGAGGGCTCGCACTACGCTGGCCTGTCGATTACGAGCGACTCATCACTTCGTCTCGACCTGCCCGGCAGCGCGCTCGGGTTCGAGGATCATATGCACGCCTTCGACCGGCAACTCTCGCGCCGAGGCTATCGCAGCGTCATCCTGGCTCCGCTTCGGTTTAGGGGGCAAATGATCGGTCTGATGGAGTTGGCGTCGGACCAACCGCAAGCGCTCGACCGGATCGACGAAACGCGCCTGTCGGAAGTCGTCAGCGTCGTCGCACTCGCAGTGAAACGGACCCTCGACGCAGAGGAGGATCGGTTGCAGGCCGTCATGAAGCGGCAGTTCACGGCTATCCACCCGGTCGTCGAGTGGCGGTTTAGGAGGGCGGCGCGGCGGATGCTCGACGCTGTCGACAGCGGACCGCACGATTGGTCGCGCATCCGGTCGCAGGTCGACGAGCCGATCCTGTTCAAAAACGTCTACGGCCTGTTCGGGCAGTCGGACATCCGAGGCTCGTCGTCGCACCGCAACGCGACGATTCAGCAGGACCTGATCGAGCAGCTCAAGCTGGCGCGCGCCGTCAGCGTGGCGGCGAGCCAGACGAGCACGATGCCCGCGATGGACGAACTCACGTTCCGCATCGACCACCAGATTCGCGACGTCGAAGACGGGCTATCGGCGGATGAGGAAAACCGCGTGCTCTACTTCCTGCGCGACCACTTCGAGCCGCACCTGCCCGCGTTCGCCCAAGCCAATAAAGAGGCCGCGCGCGCCGCAGAAGTGTATCACGCCGCCCTCGACGACACCCTGCAGATCGTCTACAAGGCGCGCAAGCAGTTCGAGCGCAACATGACGCGCATGATCGACTCAGTCTCGGGCCTGCTCGACGAGGAGCAGGCTCGCATGCAGCCGCGCCTGCCCCACTACTTCGAGAAGTTCAAGACGGACGGCGTCGAGTATTCGATGTACGTCGGCGAGGCGCTGATGGAGAACGAGACGATGCCGCCGATGGCACTGCGCAGCCTGCGCTTGTGGCAACTCACGACGGCCGTCGAGATCCAGCACCGCCTCGACCGCATTCGCCCCTATATGTCGCTCCCGCTCGACATGGCGCACCTCATCCTCGTGCAGCCGACACCGGTCACCATCCGGTTTCGCAGCGACGAGCGACGCTTCGACGTGGACGGCGCGTACAACAACCGCTACGAGATCATGAAGAAGCGGATCGACAAGGCACACGTCATCAACGACGAGGGCGAGAACCTGGGGCGCCTGACGCAGCCTGGGAAAATCGCCATCGTCTATGCCGCCGACAACGAGGTGACCGAGTACGCCGATTTCGTGCTCTTCCTCCGGGCGCGCGGTATGATCGAAGGCGAAGTCGAACGAGTTGACCTGGAAGACCTACAGGGCGTCAGGGGCCTTAAAGCACTGCGCGTGACGATAGCGCCCGAAACCAAACTGGAGCCCAAGCCCAACCCGGACTTAGTAGAGGTCAATGGCTGACTCAGAACGCGTGCGGAGAGAGGCTTGGAAGTACGTAGTCGGAATCGCTCTCGTTGCGTTCCTGGTCTATGCCGCCCTACCCCCATCGGTCGACCCTGTCGGCGAGCGTGCGGGCGATCCGATCGTCGAACTGCCCAGCGAAGAGCCGGTCCATCACCTGCTGCTGATCGGCGACACCGGTAAGCCTGACGCTCGGGGCGAACCCATCTTGCGCGTCTTGCGCCAGCGTGCCCTCAGACTTGGAGAACAGTCGACGACGGTTTTTCTGGGCGATAACCTGTACCAATACGGCCTCCCCGCTCCGTCCGACCCGAGTTATCCCGAAGCGCGAAGGCGGATCGTGCAGCAACTCGACTCGCTCCAGGGCTATACGGGGCGCTTGCGCTTCATCCCCGGCAATCACGACTGGGGGCACGGCGTCCCCGGCGGCTCGACGCGCGCCAAACGGCAGGCCGCCCTGGTAGACTCGACGTTTCCGGGTGCCTTCCCCGTCCGGCCCGAAGCGCCACCGATCCACATTGATACGCTGGCGCAAGACGTCGTGCTGGTTAGCCTGGACACGGCGTGGTGGCTGTACGAAGACGCTCGTCCGTCGCCCGAGCGAAGGGATTCGATGATTGCGTTTTCTTCGGCATTTGCGACCGTGATGCAGGCGCTATCGGACCAAACTGTCGTCGTCGCGACGCACCACCCGATGGTTACCAACGGGCCGCACGGGGGTCATTTTCCGCTGCGATCGCACGTCTACCCGCTGACCGAAGTCGAGCCGTGGGCGTACGTGCCGCTGCCCCTCCTGGGGTCGCTGGCGCTGGCGTGGTACAACCTCTGGGGCCAGACGATTCAAGACTTGGGGCACCCACGCTACCGCGCCCTAGCCGACGTGATGCTTCCGCCGACGCAGCGCCACGCACGTACCATTTACGCGACCGGCCACGAGCACGCGTTGCAGCATTTCGACCGATTGGGCGACGAAGGCACGCACTACGTCGTCAGCGGATCGGGGTGCGCGGCCAAGCAAGACGCCGTCACCAACGGCAACGGGTTAGCTTGGGGAACAGGCCAAACTGGAATCGCGCACGTACGCTTCTACTCGGACGGGAGCGCATGGCTCGATTTCGTAACGCCTGTGTCCGGACAGGGTGAAATGACGGCGACAGGCGTTGTGCGTTATCGCACTCGGCTCTTCTGAATGGGCTAGTTTGCGTGCCTATCGCCTGACGTTTTTCCCTTCCCTTCGCCCCGTGTCCAAACCCGACTATCCGTTCGCCAACAGAGAGGTCAGCTGGGTACACTTCAATGGGCGGGTGCTGCAAGAAGCCGAAAACCCCGACTTGCCGCTGTACGAGCGGCTCGCGTTTGCGGCGATCTTCTCGTCCAACCTCGACGAGTTTTACAGT
>CAXBBB010000435.1:0-3139 GCA_963973615.1 uncultured Rhodothermales bacterium
CGGGGTCGGTTGGGTCTTGGAAGACGCGGCCTTTCGAGTCGAAGTAGTCGAAGCGCAGACCGACGTTGACGACCAGGCTACCAAACTCGATTTTGTCCTGGACGTACGCCGACGCTTCGATCGGACGATAGGTGTACGACCCGGTCGTGGCGACCGTGCGCAGATTGTCGCGCTCGCGGACGACGGTGAACTGGTCCAAGAAGTCGAGTTCGTGCTGACGGACTTCGACGCCGATTTTGGCCAGGTTGATCTCGGTGATCTGGCTGGTCAGGTCGGCTTTGACGAGCCACGTGTTGGTCGAGCGCTCGAAGCGTCCGTTGTTGGTGCCACCGGCGCGAAAGCCTGCGGTGCGCAGGAAGTCGCTGAAGCCCGCGAAGTCATTGTCGAGGTAGCGCTCGTCGAGCGGGTCGTCGTACAGGCGGTCGCGGAACGTGGTGAACGTATTGGTCAGACCAACGTCGAGGAACGTCGTGTTCGAGATCGTCTGGGTCAGCTTGAGGTAGGCGTTGCGACTCGTCGAACGGTTGTAGCTACGCGCGTCGGGCAGCAGCAGCAGACCATAATCGGCGCTGCGGCCTTCGTCCTGGCTGTAAAACACGTTGGCTGCCAAACGTGTGTTGCGAAACATGCGGTAGGTCAGCTTGAACTGGCCGCTGTAGCGCTCGTACGGCGCGAAGTCGACCAGCGACGAGTCGCCCGAGCCGCCGGGGTTAAGAATGCTCAGTTGGCCTTGTGCGTTGTACCCCACATCGTTCAGCCCGAACACCTGCTGCCCTTTGAGAAAGCCGTCGTTGCCGAAGTAGCGCCCCGACGCGAAAAACCAGAGCTTGTCTTTGACGACCGGCCCTGAGAAGTTGCCCTCGACGTTGCGCACGGCTGTCGGCGACACGTCGTCGATGCCCAGAAAAATGTCGCTGTCCGACGAGAGGTAGTCGCCCGTAAAGGCGCTGACCGAACCCGAGAAGTCGTTGTTGCCGTCGCGCGTGACGACGTTGACGATGCCCGACAGCGCCTGTCCGTATTCGGCGTTAAAGGCACCCGTAACGACCTGTAGTTCTTCGACGGCCGTGTTCTCTACGCTCACGCCCAGCCCGCCGTTGAATACGTCGGTGACCGGAAGCCCGTCGACCCAGTAGCCGACTTCGCCCAATCGTCCGCCGCGGAAGTGTCCGTTGACGACGCCCGCCTGCAAGTTGACCACGTCTTGCAAGTTGTCTACCGGAGCCGCGCGGATCTCGGCACCGCCAACGACCGACGTGGTAGCCGTCAGGTCGCGCTGCACGAGCGGGCGCTCGGCGGTAACGACCACTTCTTCGCCCTCGAGTACCTGCTCGCCCATCACGATGTCAACACGCGTCGTCAGGTCGATCTGGATGCGGACGTTTTCGGTACGGACGGTGTTAAAACCGACGTAGCTGGCGATGACCGTGTAGGTGCCGGGCCGGACGCCGATGATGGTAAACTTGCCGTCCACGCCGGTCTGATCGCCGACCGTCGTGCCTTCGAGCGACACGTTGACGCCGATGAGCGGTTCGTCTGTCCCGCGTTCGGTAACGGTGCCGGTGAGCTTGCCCGTCTGCGCGTGGGCAGAGGCGGCGACGCCCAGCAGGAGGCAGAGCGCGATGGCGAAGGTCGAAAGGTGGCGCATACGAAGAGAGTCGAGAGCGGTGGCTAGGGAGGTCACGCGAGGTGGGGGCTGGAGCTGCGCGTAATGAGTTCGGGCGTGAAACGCGTCGTTTCCGCAAGGCGGTCGGGCGTGTCCAGGCGCGAGAGCAGACGTTCGACGGAAAGACGCCCCATCTCGTACATCGGCTGGCGCAACGTAGACAGACGGGCGTAGGCGCTCGGCTTGATGTCGTCGAATCCGACTACGGCGACGTCGTCGGGTACGTTCAGGCCTGCGTCGTGGAGTGCGCTCAACACGCCGAGTGCCTGCACGTCGGTCGCCACGAAGATGGCGTCGGGGCATCCGCGCAAGCGCAGCAAATCGGCAGCAGCCTGATAGCCGGATTCTTCGCAGAAGCCCAGCGGACGCAGGTCGGAGGCACAGACAATCGGTTCGAGTCCCGCTTCGGACAGCGCGCGCTCATACCCGGCCCGACGCTGCCGCGCTACGAACGGCTCGGGTGACACGGTGATGTGCGCAATCCGGCGATGTCCGGCTTCGATCAGATGCCGCGTAGCCCGATAAGCACCTTCGACGTTGTCTACCAGGATCGAGTCAAACTCTGTGTCGCTTTCGTCGACGAGGACGACGCTCTGCCGCGAGCGCTGGAGGAGTCGGCGGCGCTCGGGCGTGATCGGGGTCGACAGCAGCAAAAGCCCTTCCGAGCGACCGCGTTGCAGTGCGCGCGCCAGTTGCCCGTCGACGTCATCTGGCGTGGTGGCTGCGTAAACGAGCAAGTCAAACTCGGTTTCGGCAAGCGCCGCCTGAATGCCCCGCAGCACTTCCATATAGAAGTAGTTGGTCAGGACCGGAATTACGGCAGAAATGAGGTTCGTGCTGCGCCGAGCCAGACTCTGGGCCATCGCGTGGGGCCGGTATCCCAATTCCTGCGCCACATCCTCAACCCGAGCGCGCGTCCGTGCCGAAACCCGCTCACTGTTGTTGAATACGCGCGAGACGGTCGCAATCGAAACCGACGCTTCGCGAGCTATGTCGTATATGGTGACAGGCACAGAAAGTGTAAGCGCTTACAGGGAGAGGGATGTTACCGAATCAGTTCGCCCAGGTCAAGCCCAAAAAGAAAGCGCTTACATGAAAATGACCGAGAGTCCGTCAATCGTCGGCAATTGCACTGAGGGGCTGCGCACCGCCCGGTTTCTCATTGACCGCCACTGCGCGCACCGCCCCAGATCAGCAGGGCGCTACTCGGCCTCGGCCGGATCCCACACGTGAGCGTTCAGGTCAACGCTGCCGTCCTCCCGAAAAGCGACGCCTTCAGATTCCAGGCGTTCACGCATAAGGGTCGGCGTTTCGAAGTGGCGCGCGCCTGTCAGTTCGCCTCTCCGGTTGAGCACGCGATGGCATGGGAGAGGCGTACCAGCGGCAGCCTTCATCGCCCACCCGACAGCGCGGGCGCTCCGCCCCGATGCCAGATGCCGCGCGATGTGTCCGTACGTCGTCACGTGGCCGTGC
>CAXBBB010000436.1:0-3133 GCA_963973615.1 uncultured Rhodothermales bacterium
GCCCGTCGTGTAAGCGGCGAGCAGCGACTCGACGGTGGCGTCGGCCTGGGGAATCAGCCGCTCGCGGTAGAGGGCGACCGTTTCGGCGCGGCGCTCAGCGACGTACATCAGTTCAGCGATCTGGGTCGCGATTTCGGTCTGGAGTGCCTGGGTGCGAGCGGCAGACTCGCGGCGACGAGCTTCGGCTTCCTGAGCAGCGGCGCGCAGCCGGCCCTGCTGGAGCGGTACCCGCGCCATGACGGTCAGACCGAGCGCATCCCTCCCGTCGGCGGTCGGCGGCATGTCACGCTCGGTGACGAGCGAGTAGACCGCACCCAGTCCCAGGTCAGGGTAGAAGGCCTTGCGCGCCAGTTCGGACTGGATGGCGGCGCGCTCTTCGCTCAGCCGAGCCGCCTGGACTTCGGGCCGACTCGCTAGAGCAGCAGCGATGACGGTGGAATCGACGGCAAGGGCGGGTGGGGCCACCGCGACAGCACGCGAGAAGACCAGATCGGGGCGGTCGGTCAGGCGGGCGAGCGATTGCAGCGAGGCCTGACGCTCGGCGTCGAGCATCAGCAGGCGCGCGCGCAGGCGTTCGCGTTGCAGGTTAAGTTGCAGAATGGCTCCTTGCGGCCCTCTGCCCACCTCGTAGCGCGCTACGGCGGCGTCGGTAAACGCGTCGAGGCGGCCCGAAAACGCTTCAATCAACGCGCGCGTCTGATCGATTTCGTAGAGCCGGTGGTAGGCGAGTCGGACGGCGAGCGCGAGGTCGAGTGCAACGGCTTCGGCGTCGAGGTAAGCTACGTGCCGAGCAGATCAGCCCGCCGCGCGCGCAGGTCGAGCGTTCCGGGCCAGGGCATCATCTGCTCGGCACGTAGCTGTGCGACCTGAGCGCCACGGGCCGTCAGAATCGGAAGCGGAAACGCCGTCAGCGCGACGGTAGGATCGGGCAAGACGCCGTCCTGGGCGGCTCGCGTGGCGAGCGCGTCGGCACCGGCACGCTGAGCGGCGAGGGCTGGGTTGGCGAACGCCGCCTGCCGGACGAGGTCGTCCAGGCGGAGAACGGTGGTGGTAGGCGAGTCGGCGACACGGGTGTCGGGGACCTGGGCGCGCAGCGGAGTGGCGCACGCAAAGGCGGCCAGCAGGACCGCGCCTCGAAAGAGAGACAGAGACATGGAGATCGGATCGGCGAGCGGACGGGCGGGCCGGGCACGGGGCGCGGCAGCGTCGCAGCCAATCAGATCAGCAGGCGCGTCGTTAGATGCGAACTTTGGCTAGGCGGAAGCGCGGACGCAATCGCCACCTCATCGTACCGCACCGCTAGCGGCACAGTCGGCATGTCAAGGAACGAGCCGACGTGGGCTGCGACAGGCACCTGGGGCAGCGCGGAGGGGGCATTCGGCGGGGACACGACCGCGGGAGCGGCGACGCAGCACAGCATCGGCGCATCGGGGACGTCGTCCGCATCGCCGTGGCACGGGGGCTGGGTGTCCGCTATCGGCGGTGTCGCCATCGGGCACGCCAGAGCCACCAGCGGAGCGGCGCTCACCACCCCAAAGGCGAGGAGCAGCGCGGCGGCGGCTAATGGAATGCGGAGAGCGGCAAGCATGACAGGGGATACAGAACCACGACCATTCGGCTCCCGCGGCTCACCTTAGAAGTCGCTCAGGTTGGGACGTTAGGGGGTGCGTCGAAAGAACAGCGGCGCTGTCCCCTGGGAGAACAGCGCCGCTGTGGGTCCAAAGTAGGGAGGCGTTACGCCATCGCCGAGAGCAGGTCCGCGCACGCTTTGGAGCACTCGCGGCAACATTCCATGCAGACGCGGCAATGTGCGTGCTTATCGGCATGCTCGGCGCAGCTTCGGGCGCACGCATCGCAGGCGGCTTTGCACGCTTCGAGTTGGGTGCGAAGGACAGCCGAATCGGGCTTGGTCTGCCGCGAGAACATCCGCCCCGTCGCCGAACAGATATCGGCGCAGTCGAGATCGGTGCGGATGCAGTGCGATAGGTCCATCTCGCCGCTCTCGGCGAGGCAGGCGTCGGCGCAGGCGGTGCAGCACTGCTCGCAGGCGAACGCCGAGTTGACGAGCGCCACGATCTTGTCGAGGTGGGCCGAGGGGTTGGGATGCGTGGAGAGGATGTCGCGGGTGCGCATGGCGGTGACGGTTGAGTGAACGAACTGAGATGGATGTCACCGAAACCGCATTGCCGAAGTTCGACCGGAGCGCCTTAAAGGACCTTCAGGAACGTACCGGACCGGTTGCGTCTGCTCGCACCGATGCCAAACCAGACGGCACATCGACTGCTTCTACGAGCGGATCATCAGGCTTCCGCGCTGCATGTTCATGCCGCATACGAACTCAAAGTCGCCCGACTCCGTCGGCGTGAACTCGACGGCGACCGGCTCATTCATTGGCAGATTGGTAACGGGCACGTCGAACGCCGGGATCTGGATCTGCGACGAGCACGCGCTGTCGACGGTTCGGGTGAAGACCAGCCGTGCGGGAACGCCTGCCTGTAGCTCGAGCGAGGCGGGTGCGTACCCCATCTGTCCGGCTTCGATATCAGCAACCTGGACTCCGTCTTCCATGCGAACGGCGACGGGATCGGCAGCAGGAGCGGGCTCGACGCTCTCCATCGCTTCATCGGCGGGAGGCGTGACTTGGCTGACGCCTTCGGTTTCGCCCCCACACGCGATGAGAAATGAGAGCAGGACGAGCGAGAGAGTGAGGCGAAGCATCGGGGAAGCGGTAAAATCGCATCCCTGTACTGCCGTTGCCCGCGTTTGGCTTCGCGCCGAACCTGAAAAGGTGTACAGGTAGGTGAACCGCCCCCGACCCGGCTCGGTAGAGTGCGCCATGTGGATTTTGCTCATCGAAGACGAACCGCGCCTGGCCGCGACGATCCGGCGGGGGCTGGAGGAGGAAGGCTACCGCGTCGACGTGGCGGCGAACGCCCCTAGCGGGGAGCAGGCGGCGCTGGCCAGAGCCTACGACGCGTTCGTGCTGGACCGACGGCTTCCCGGCGGCGACGGACTCGACATCGCCCGGCGATTGCGAGCTGAAGGGCGCGACCAACCCATCCTGATGCTGACGGCGCTGGCCGATGTAGACGACCGCGTGGCCGGACTCGACGCCGGAGCCGACGACTACCTG
>CAXBBB010000437.1:0-3133 GCA_963973615.1 uncultured Rhodothermales bacterium
CTGCTCCCGTTCACCGTCGATCGGCTTGCCGAGGAGATTGGGCTTGCCGTTCTCGAACGGGCCGACCTGACCAACGCCCACGTCCAAGACATCGCCCACGAAACCCAGCGTCTGCACGACGCGCTCCAAACGATGGATGGCGTCGAGGTCGTGCCGACGGCAGCCAACTTCATGCTGTTTAAGACGCACCTCGCCGCCGACGACATGGTCAGGCAGTTGGCAGCCAAAGGCGTACTCGTGCGCAACGTGAGCGGCTACGCCGACCTTGCGGGCTACGTCCGCGTGAGCGCGGGCACGGCGGACGAGAACACGCATTTTCTGCGTGCGTTGGAAACCGTCTTGGGCAACTAGCCTTTCGCCTGACGCATACCTTTCGTTCCGAACCGCCTCCATCCGATGAGCTTGATCCCCGTTGAAATCGTCGCGCTGTCGACCTACCCCACGTCTGGGCAGGGGTACGCGCTCGTGTTGGAGGAGTCGGGCGGATCGCGGCGGTTGCCTATCGTAATCGGTGGCTACGAAGCGCAGGCGATCGCTCTCGAACTCGAAAAGATCAAGCCTCCGCGCCCCCTGACGCACGATCTGATCAAGACGTGCATCGAAAAACTCGGCGCCGACGTGGACTCCATCGTAGTCGACGAACTGCGCGAGGGCACGTTTTTCGCCAAGATCCGCTACACGCAATCCGGCGTCGAAGACGAACTGGATGCGCGTCCTTCGGACGCCATCGCTATCGGCGTGCGGTTGGGCGTCCCGATTTTCGTCGACGAGAGCGTGATGGAGCAGGCGGGTGTCGAGCGCGAGGATGAGGGGTTAACCGGCCTCGAAGAACCCACGCTCTCCAGTGAGAACGAAGGCGAAGAAGCCGAACCGGTCGCACCGATGACACGCGCCGAGAAGATCGAGACGCAGTTGCAAGCCGCCATCGCGGAAGAGGATTACGAGCTCGCCGCCAAACTCCGCGACGAGCTGACCAACCTGCAAGCAAGCGGCCAATCCAACTAACTCCGCCGCGCTCTGTGCCGACCGACGACCGCATGGATGCGCTCCCCTACGATCACCTGCCGAGCGCTTCGCGCTTGTTCGCCGACTACACACAGGGCCGAGGCGGAATCCGTGCGTTCTACGACCATCCGCCGACGGTTGAAACGGTAGAAGCCGTAGCCCACGTCGCCGCTGCCCGACGCGTGCCGCATACCGCCGTCGCCCGTATTCTGCGCGCTCAGGCTGAACGCTGGGACGTACTGGATGAGACTAGGGCCGACGCCATCGAAACGCTCGATCAGCCCGACGCCGTCGCCATCGTAACCGGCCAGCAAGTAGGCGTACTGGGCGGACCGCTCTACACGCTCTACAAGGCGATGACCGCGATCCGTCTCGCGCGACACCTGCGAGACCAGGGCCACCCGGCCGTCGCTGTTTTCTGGCTACACGGCGAGGACCACGACGTAGACGAAATCGCCCAAGTCGGCATCGGCACCCATACCGGTGCGCGAACGCTTCGTCTCGACGTACCCGCCCCAACCGGCATAGCCTACGGACCCGCCGGACTGCTCTCCGCCGATCCAGTCGACGCACTGATCGACGAGATCGCCGCCGTTCTACCCGAGTCCGACCTGCACCGCGACGCTACGCTCGGCCTGCTGCGCCGGTGCTATGCAGACGGTAACCTGACCGACGGACTCGCTCGCCTACTCGACGCCCTGCTCCCCGGATCGGGCTTGCTCCTGCTTGATGCCACAGACCCAGCATTCAAACCACACCTGGTCCCTCTCTATGCCGCCGACGTAGCCAACGGCGATCAGATCGCGTTGGAAGTCGCCGAGCAGACCGAACGGCTCGTCGCGGCAGGAGGAAGCGCGCAGATCCACGTCGCACCGACCAACCTGTTCTACCTGTCAGACGAAGGCCGATTGCCCATCGATCAGCAGGACGATCACTTCGTCACGCGCGGTGGATCGACGCGGTGGGCAAACGCGACCGCCCTTTCGACCGAAATAGGTGCGCACCCTGAGCAGTTTAGCCCCAATGTCGCGCTCCGCCCGATGGCACAGGACGTTCTGCTTCCCACGGCGGCCTACGTCGCCGGGCCGGGCGAAGCTGCGTATTACGCCCAGTTGCGTCCCGTCTACCGCGCGCACGAGTTGCCGATGCCCGTCATCTTCCCCCGCGCCAGCCTGACGCTCGTCCCGCCTGCCGCGCGCCGCCTGATGGACCGCCACGAACTGACTCTGTCCGACCTGCAACGCGTCGATGCAGAGCGCACGCTACATCGACTGGCCGGAGAGCGGATGACGCGCAGCCAGTCCGGCGCGTTCGACTATGCACGCGACCAGATCAGCGGGGCCTTCGCCGCTCTCAGCGCGACCTTAGACCGCCTGGATATCGAACCCACGGCAAACGCGACTCGCGTCCGCATCGATCGCGAGTTGGACCGTCTACACCTGCGCGCCGTCCGCGCAGCTCGTAAGCAGGCCACTGATTTGGAAGCGGCCTATCTGCGCGCAAGGGCGCTCGTTTCTCCGGGTGGTGCTCCGCAAGAGCGCGTTCTGTCGGCCGTCTCGTTCCTGTCCGTCTACGGCCTCGACGTGTTCGCAGACCTGCTCGCCGACGTACCGCTCGACCCCACCGCGCACCACATCGTAGACCTCGCATAGTTCGGTTTGCCCGGCCACACTGGGCACCCATTGCGTACTCCTCATTTGCCCGCCATGCCCCTGTTCTCCCCTCTCCTCGAGCAGGCAGCCGAACTCGCTGCCGAGTGGCACGACGGTACGTACCGCAAGGGGCGATGGCGCGAACCCGTCTTCGTCCTAGCCGACGGCACGCATCCGCGCATCCCGATGATGGCACACGTAGCGACCGTCGCGATGACGGTTCAGCGGGCAGGGTTCGATGACGAGACCATCGCCGCAGCGTACCTCCACGATACCATCGAAGACGCCCACGCCTCAGGCGTCCAGATGCGGGCTGAGGTCTTGACCAACCTCGTCGGCGAGCGCGTGGTGGCGCTCATCCGGTCGGTAAGCGAGCCTGTCGCTGCACCGGAATCGCCTCCGCTCCGCTGGCAGGAACGCAAAGACGGCTACCTCGACGCCCTCCGCGCCGGCTCGCCCTGCGCCGCTGCCATCAG
>CAXBBB010000438.1:0-3125 GCA_963973615.1 uncultured Rhodothermales bacterium
TCTCACCCCCGACAGCCTACTCGTTGACTACTGGACGATCCGTCCGGCTACGTCGCGCGGACGCGTGCCGACGATCCTCGAACTCCACGGCGGTCCGTCGGCGATGTGGGGACCGGGCGAGGCGTCGATGTGGCACGAGTTTCAGCTGCTTGCAGCGCGCGGTATGGGCGTCGTGTTGAGCAACCCACGCGGCTCGGGCGGCTACGGTCGCGCCTTCCAACGGGCCAACCGGATGCGCTGGGGCGATCTTCCCGCGCGCGACGTTCTCGGTGCTCTGGACCACGCAGCCGACGAAAACAGTTGGATTGACGAGGGCAGACTGGGCGTCACCGGAGGCTCGTATGCAGGCTACCTGACCGCCTGGATCGTCGCCCACGACGACCGATTCAAGGCTGCCGTCGCCCAGCGCGGCGTCTACGACCTGAACACGTTTTTCGGCGAAGGCAATGCGTGGCGTTTGGTCCCGACGCACTTCGGCGCCTATCCGTGGACCGATTCGGACTCCATCGCCTTCGACCCGGTGGTCGATGCTGACCTGCTCGCCACCGCTCAGCGCCTGCCCGTTCCGCAGACCACGCGCGACCAAGCAGCCTCGCTGCTCGCCGATTTGCTCGGAGATATGGGCGCCCTGGTTTCCGACCTCGACGCGCTGCCGCAGATAGAAGGCCAGGCGACCGACACCCTCGCCGCTGCCCTCCGTGGCGACGCGCTGATCGAATTGGCTCGTCGCTTGCAGCAACTGCCTGGGATCGCGCATCCCGCTTTGCTGGTCGGGTCGGACACGCTCGCCGCCGAGCGCATCAGCACGCGCGAACTGCTTGCCCGCAACTCGCCGCTCACCTACGCCGACCAGATCACGACGCCACTGCTCATCATGCACGGCTCGAACGACCTGCGAACGGGCGTCATCCAGAGCGAGATGCTGTACCGCACGCTCAAAGTCTTGAACCGCGAAGTCGAATACGTTCGTTATCCCGGCGCCGGGCACGACTTGAGTCGCGGCGGTGATCCGCAGCAGCGCCTGGACCGCCTACTCCGCATTTACGAGTTCCTGGCGCGGCACGTGGAATAAGCGGAGGAGACCTGGCAGGTCGCCCACGACCTGCCAGGTCCGCGGTGGCGAACGGGAAAATCGCTTCCGACGCGTGCAACCTCGTCCGATTGGATCGGTTAGTTAACACTGTTAAGTCCGACTTCACCTACTCCGACTCTCTCACATGGAAGCCACCCGGCAACGACCCGCGCTCGACCTCGACACGTATCACCCGCCGTTCCGCCACGCCGCCGTCTTGGGCGCGGGCACGATGGGCGCCCAGATCGCCGCTCACCTCGCCAACGCCGGGCTGACGGTCGACCTGCTCGACGTAGCGCCGTCCGACATCGGGCGCGAGGGGCCGAACAACTCCATCGTCGAGAAGGCGTGGAAGACGACGCAGAAGCTCTCGCCCGATCCGCTGTTTACCAAGCGCGTCGCCGAGCGCGTCCGGCTGGGTAACTTCGCTGACGACTTCGCGCGCATCGAGAAAGCCGACTGGATCATCGAGGTCGTCGTCGAGCGGCTGGACGTGAAGCGGCAGGTGATGAAACGTATCTCGGAGCACGCTCGCCCGGACGCCGTCATTTCGACCAACACGAGCGGCATTCCCATCGGCGAGATCGCGTCCGAGTTGGACGACGACTTCCGCCGCCGCTTCCTGGGGACGCACTTTTTCAACCCGCCGCGCTACCTCAAACTGCTCGAGCTCATCCCGACGGACGACACCGACGCAGACGTGCTCAACCGTGTCGCCTACTTCGGACGCGTGCATCTGGGCAAGGGCATCGTCGTTGCCAACGACGTTCCCTACTTCGTCGGCAACCGGT
Organism: uncultured Rhodothermales bacterium; assembly: GCA_963973615.1. Taxonomy (GTDB): domain Bacteria; phylum Bacteroidota; class Rhodothermia; order Rhodothermales; family BA12; genus CAXBBB01. Next base: position 1,864 of record CAXBBB010000438.1, read on the forward strand.
TGGGTGTCTACGCGATGATGGGCGCGATGGAGTACTGGCTCAGGGGCGACTACACGATCGAGGAAATCGACACGCTGACGGGCACGCTCGTCGGTCATCCCAAGAGCGCCACGTTCCGCACCGCCGACGTGGTCGGTTTGGACGTGCTCAAAGCCGTCGCCGACACGCTCTACGAAAAGGCGCCGAACGACGAGAGCCGCGACCGCTTCAAAGCGCCCGACGTGCTCAACGAGTTGGTCAAAAACGGAGCGTTAGGAGCCAAGACGCGCGCCGGTTTCTATAAAAAGGAGGGCAAGTCGATCAAAAGTATCGACCCGGCCAGCGGCAGCTACGCCGAGCCTAAGGAGTCATCGCTCGACGTGTCGGCTATCAAGAAAGCCGGGAGCCTGCCCGACCGCATGCGTGCGCTTTGGGCCGACGACGGCCGCGCCGGTCGGTTCTTCCGCCGGACGACACGCGACCTGATGGGCTATGCCGCCCGCCGTATTCCTGAAATCACCGACCGCCCCTCGGACGCCGATCGTGCCATAGAGTGGGGCTTCGGCTGGGAGATGGGTCCGTTCCGCACGTGGGACGCTTTGGGCTTCCAAACCGTCCTCGACGACCTGCGCGAGCACGACATCGCCCTCCCGGAGTGGGTCGACGAGATGGCATCTGCCGGACACGACGCCTTCTACCGCGACGGCGAATCGTACGTCCCCGGCCAGGGCTACATCGCCGATGCACGTCCCGCGGACGAGTTCGGACTGACCGCGATCAAATCGGACGACAGCAAAACGCTCTGGAAAAACGACGAAGCCGCGCTGCTCGACATCGGCGACGGCGTCGCGCTCTTCGAGTTCAGAAGCCGGTCCAACAGTCTGGGCCGTGAACTGATGTCCGGTCTGATGGAGTGCATCGACAAAGTCGAAAACGACGGCGATCTGAGAGGTATGGTCATCGGCAACGAAGGCACCAACTTCGCCGTCGGTGCCAACCTGGGCGAGGTCGCGATGGCAGCGGCGGGCGGCATGTGGGACATGCTGGAGCAGCAGGTCGCCGGATTCCAGCAGGCGATGCAGCGCATCCGCTACTCACCCAAGCCGGTCGTGACGACGGTGCACCAGAAAGCGCTGGGCGGTGGCTGCGAGATGGTGATGGCGAGTCCGCACCCGGTCGCCGCAGCCGAGAGCTACATCGGGCTGGTCGAACTGGGCGTCGGCCTGATTCCCGCAGGTACCGGCTCCACCCGTCTGGCAGCATTGGCATCACGCCGCGCCCCG
>CAXBBB010000439.1:0-3123 GCA_963973615.1 uncultured Rhodothermales bacterium
AAAGACGATGGCGAAGCGGCCGCGCGGCTCGACTGGCGTCGCAAACACGTCGAACCAGCGCCCCATCACCTCAGACCGCTGTTCGAACCGCATCGTTTCGCCTTCGAGCGCGACCCGCCCATACGTCTCGATCCAGTACGACTCTATGCCGGGCACCAACTCGTGGATCGTCTTCCCGGCGGCATCTTGTAACCCCGTCATCGTCTCGAAGAGCGGATTGACCTCGATAAATCGATAGTCGACTGGCTTGCCATTTTCTACGATGATCTCGCACAAGCTGTAGCCTTCGTCGATGCGCTCGAAGATGGTTCGGAGACGCCCTTCGCTTTCACGCAACGCGCGTTCGACCTTTTTCTGCTCGGTCGTATCCCGGAAGACGACGGCGAAGCGGCCATGCGGCTCTACCGGCGTCGCGAATACGTCGAACCAGCGCCCCATTGCCTCAGACCCCTGCTCAAGCCTGATCGACTCGCCTTCGAGCGCGACTCGACCGTAGGTCTCGATCCAGTACGGCTCCAGTTCAGGCACCATTTCGAGCGCCGTCTTTCCGGTTGGTTCGTGCAATCCGGACATCTGCTCGAATAGCGGATTGACCTCGATGAATCGGTAATCGACTGGTGTTCCGTTTTCTACGATAATCTCGCATAGGCAGTATCCCTCATCAATGCGCTCGAAGATCATCCGCAGGCGCGATTCGCTGTCGAGCAAGGCATGCTCAGTCAGCTTCTGCTCGGTCACGTCGCGCAAAATGCCCGTAAACCGAACGGCTCGACGCCCGGCGCCTTCGCCCTCGAAGATGGCCTGACCGCGTGCTTCTACCCATCGTTCCACGTCTCTCGCCGGGTGGACGCGGTACACGACTTCGTACGTGTCCAGCAAGTCTGGGTCTGGGTCGAGCGACCGCTCAATGGCTTCCGCGACGCGCTCCCGGTCGTCGGGGTGCATCCGGTCCACGAAGGGGGCGAGCGTCGTCGCCTCCGACGCGCGAAGCCCAAACATAGCACGTGCCCGCTCGTCGGCATCTACGCGACCGGTTTCCGGGTCGAGCCCCCACGAACCGAGTTGCGCTCCCTCTAGCGTTACGCGCACCTGCTCCTCGCTTTCGCGCAGCGCATGTTCGAGTGTCTTCTGCTCGGTCACGTCGCGTACGACACCCGAAAAACGAACGGGCTGATCCTCTCGTTCGTCTGAATCCACGAACACACGTCCTTTGGCCTCGACCCAGCGTTCGGTGCCGTCGGGGCATAGGATGCGGTGCGCCACTTCGTATATGTGGTTGCCCGACGGGTCCATCGCACGTTCAGCGGCAAGAAGAACACTTGGGTGATCGTCCGGGTGCACACGATCCATCGTGCCGGACAGATCGAGGTCGGCACCGGGGGGCAGGCCGAAAATGTCGCGTCCTCGGGGGTCGAGCCGAAACAGACCGGCTTCGGAATCGACACTCCACGTGCCCAGTTCAGCTGCGTCGAGCGCGAGGCGATAGTGCGCCTCGCTGTGCAGCAACGCCTGCTGCGTTTCTACGCGCCGCGTCACATCGCGTACGGTACCGAGCATCCAGACCCCATGCCGCTCCGCCCCCTCGCCCTCGAAGAAGACGCGACCGTGGGACTCGACCCAGCGCACGCCTCCGTTTTCGACCACGATGCGGAAGACTTCGGAATACATGCCCGTATGGTTCGGGTCGGCCGCACTCTCGAGTGCGGCCTCCACGCGCGCCCTGTCGTCGTCGTGAAGGGCGTCGAGGGACAGCGTAGAACCTTCGACAGGGGCATCCGGAGGGACGCCGAACACCTCGCGGGCACGGGCATCGCGCTCGGTCACTCCAGAGAGAAGATCGACGCTCCACGTACCCAGCCCTACCGAGTCCAGCACCAACCGATACCGCGCTTCGCTCTGCCGAAGCTCCTCGGCCATGCGCAGTTGGCTGTCCACATCGCGCACCGTACCGAGGAACCATGCGGCTTTGCGGTCTTCTCCTTCCCCCTCGAATACCATGCGCGCGCTCACCTCTACCCATCGTGATACACCGTCGCGGTGCATTAGTCGGTAGGTTTGATGGTACTCCTCGGGAGCATGGGGATTGGCAGACCGCCGGACGGCGGCTTGTACCTCGGCACGATCGTCTGGGTGTATGCGGTCGACGATGTCGCGCACGGTGCGCTGGCCTGACCCTGTTAGGTCCCACAAATGCGCTGCGCGTTTGTCGACGAGCAGTTCATCTGTCCTCAGGTTGATCGACCAGACGCCGACGCCTGTCGTTTCTAGTGCGATACTCCGATGAGCATCGCTCAACTGATCGGCCAACGTGTCGCCTACGATACGAGTACGCCCAAATACTAGCTGCTCGTTATCAAGAAGATTGGGGGCGCTACGAGGGTCGGAATCGCGAAGCGGGGTACTCATATCAGGCGTCGGAAAGGTCGTGCTCCAAATTAGCCATTTTCTCGGGGTAGGCGAGTAATCCTGCCCGCCTCACTCCACACGTATGCGCGCGAAGATTCCACCGCGCCCCGCCGCCACAAATCCGCCGTCGGGATGCGGCGCCACGGTCCACAACACGGCATCGGTCAGCACACGCCACGTCTCGCCCCCATCGCTCGAAACGGACAACCCGCCCGGGCCCGTCGCCGCGACGTAGGTGCGCCCCTCCTCGTCGTACGCCGCAAGCCCATACACCTGCCCCGCACCGACGCCCGACAGCCGCTCCCATCCGAAACCGCCATCGTCCGAACGCAGCACGACCGTCGAGTCGACCGCGCCGAGCAGCCCGGCAAACTGGAAGCTGTCCGTCCACGCCGCCGTCGACAGGCCGACGCCTCCTTCGGTCGAGCCAATGGGCACGTCGCGCGCGGTCCACGTTTGACCGTAGTCGGTCGTAGCGAGGATGCGATCGGTGTCGCCCTGGCCCGGACCGCCGTTGGTCACGATCCAGCCCTGGCCGCCCGCCCCGGCGACGGCACACGCCCCGCTCGACGCATATCCTCCTTCGCCCTCGCGCGCCGACGGAACACGCGCCGGGTTGACGCGCGCCCACGTCTGACCGCGATCCGTTGTGCGGACGATAGGCATCGCAAATCCGTCGCCTTCGGCCAGCGCATCGGAAAACGCGAAGCCCGTTCC
>CAXBBB010000440.1:0-3123 GCA_963973615.1 uncultured Rhodothermales bacterium
AAGCCTGCGCGCTGCTGACGGCGGATGGGACAGTCGTACCCGGTGTCCGGGTCGAGAACGGTTCCTATGGGCTCACGTGCGATGCGCTGCTCGGCGTGCGTTCGGCGCATGCATCCACAGGATCGGCGGCTCCCATCGCCCTCGCGTTTGCACACCCCCACACCGAGTCGAATCGCCTGATCGCCCGTGCCTGGACCGGTAGGGCTGAAGCGTACGACGAGCACGTGCTGCTTTTATCCAACGATCCGATTCCACCCCTCGGCGACTGGTGGGCGCCCCAACCCACTCCTCCGACAGGCGACGACACGTCTCCCGACGCACTCTGCGACCACGCGATGTCGCTTGCCTCAGAGCGTGCCATTGTATCCGAAAGTGACTTTCCCGTCGGCTGCTGGGGGGAGTCCGTCGCAGCCGATGGAACTGCATACTGGATTCCAGGCGTCAACGTCGAATCAAGCGATTGGAGCCGGATTTTATGCGCGGAGCGGGCCGTAATCCATCTGGCGCACGCGTTGAGTTTGCCCATGCCAGACCGCTTTTATTTGGCTTGCGTGCGTGTGGATGGGTCGCCGTGCGGGGCGTGCCGGCAGTGGCTGACGGAACATGCAGTATCGGCTGAGATTTGGATGCACCGCCGAAACGGTACTCCGACCCTCACTCATCCTCCCGCCCTGCTGCCCGGCGCGTTCGACGCCGTCAGCCTGCGCATCTGATCGCCGAGCCTGCTCCATGCTGCTTCAAGTCGTCTTGTTTCTGGTCGGCCTGACGCTGCTCTATTTCGGAGCCGAGTGGCTGGTCAAAGGAGCCTCAGCGATTGCACTGCACTTCGGCATCCGCCCCATCGTCGTTGGGCTGACGGTCGTTGCACTGGGCACGTCGATGCCGGAGTTCGTCGTCAACCTTGCGGCAGCCGTCGGCGGAGGTGAGGCGGGAGGCGACTTGGCGCTGGGCAACATCGTCGGCTCGAACATCGCCAACATCGGCCTGATATTGGGGCTAAGTGCGATTGTGGCTCCACTGCTCGTGCCAACGACGACGCTGAAGCGTGAGTACCCGTTCTTCGTCGGCGTGATGGCGCTGTTCTTCGGCCTCTCGGTCGATGGAGTGCTGGGCGTGCTGGACGGCCTGATTTTACTCGTCGCACTGGGCGGATTCCTGACCTATCTGATCATGGATACGCGGGCGCGCAGCCGCGACACCAAGGCACAAGAGGCCGTAAATGCAGCACTTGCCGATGCAGGGCTAGCCGATAACGTCCTCGACGAGATCGGACTGGAGAGCGCTCCGAAAGACCAATCGGCTTCGATGGCGCGACGCGTCGTCTTGCTGACGGTAGGAAGCGTGCTCCTGGCCGTAGGTGCCAAGATGATGGTCGACGCCGCCGTGTTTTTCGCCGACCAGCTGCAAATCGACCCGGAAATCGTCGGGCTGACGGTAGTGGCTATCGGTACGAGCCTGCCCGAACTGGCAGCAAGCGTGATCGGCGCCGCGCATGGGGAAGAGGAAATGTCGCTGGGCAACGTGCTGGGAAGCAATATTCTCAACGTCCTGTTCGTCATCGGAACGGTGGCGCTCATCACCCCGATCAACGTCATCCCGGATCAGCTGAGCATCCACATGCCGATCATGTTGGTCTTCAGTCTCATCCTTCTCCCCATGGCGTGGCTCGACCGACGTATTTCCCGACTCGAAGGATCGTTGCTGCTCATCGGCTTCGTCGGCTACATCGGGTATGCCGTCTGGCCGTACATGACGTGACCGGAAGGCAACCCATCGTGCGAGGAGCGGGCGGATGAGATTGCTCATTGGACATCCAGAAATCGCTCTGCTCGGCTTGATCGTCGCGCTCGCCGTCGCGTGGTGGGCCTATCGGCGGACGACGCCCACGCTGACGCCGGGCTTGCGGTGGACGCTCACGGCGCTCCGAGCCATCACGCTGGCCTTAGTCCTCTTCCTGCTGGCCCAACCGCTGCTGCGCCGGACGACCGTAGAGGAGCAACCTGCGTCGATCGCCCTCCTGCTTGATGACAGCCGCAGCGTCGCCCTCGCCGACAGCTTGACAGGCGGACGGCTCGACAGCCTGCTGTCCGCGTTCGGCGACGCGCTGCCCGACGGTGTTCGCCCGATCCGCATCGCGTTCGACGCGTCGCCGCGTCGGTTGACCGACGATGATACCCTCATGCGAACCGGCGACCGGACCGACATCGGACGCGCGCTGCTCTATCCGCGCGAGATGCTGCGCGAGGCCAACGTGCAAGCGGCCGTTCTGGTGACGGACGGGCGCTACACGGCGGGCCGAAATCCGGTCTACGTCGCCGACGACGTGCGCGTGCCGCTCTTCGCCGCTGCCGTGGGCGACACGACAGCCCAACGCGACGTGCGCATCACCCGCCTCGACGCCGCCGAACTGCTCTACCTGGGAGCCGAATCCGCCGCCCGCGTCACGGTCGCTGCCGACGGCGTCGACGCTCAAACGCCGCTGACGGTCACACTTCAACTAGGCGGACGGACAGTCGCAACGGAGCGCATCGCTTCGCCTGCAGCAGGATCACGCGTGTCGGTCGACCTGCCGTTTACGCCTACGGTTCTGGGACCGACGCGGCTCACGGCGATTGTATCGCGGGTCGATGGCGAAGCGACGTACCGTAACAACAGTCGCAGCCTCGCCGCTGACGTCCGGGACGACCGGCGCAGCGTCCTGCTCGTGGCCGGAGCGCCCGAACCCGACGTTTCCGCCGTCCGCGCCGCTCTTGAATCCGATGCTGGCCTAACGCTGACGACGCGTATCCAGAAAGAGCCAGGCGCCTTCTACGAAGGGCCACTTCCCGCTCGGCTGGACACATTCGACGCATTCGTGCTCGTCGGTTTCCCGTCCGAAGCCGCATCCAACGCCGACGTACAACGCCTACTCAGCGCCGCAACCGGAGGCATCGGCCTAGCAACGTTCGCGACGGCGCGCACCGACTTGGGTCGCCTCCGCACGCTCGCCCCACTGCTCCCCGCATCGCCGTCGAGTGCAGCTTCGGACGCCGTCGAAGTCCTTCCCGCCGTCACCCCAGCCGGGCGCGCGCATCCGATCCTGACACTTCCCGACGTGGCGCCCGTCGCCGATCTGGGCTTGCC
>CAXBBB010000441.1:0-3122 GCA_963973615.1 uncultured Rhodothermales bacterium
GTCTGGGATGCTGGCGAACTGGTTGACCAACAGTTCGTCGTAGCTAGGGAAGTCCATGCCATAGAAGCAAGGCGCTTTGACGGGTGGGCTGGCGACGCGAAAATGCACCTCGCGCGCTCCGGCCTTGCGGACCATTTTGACGAGTTGCTGCGCCGTCGTGCCGCGTACGATAGAGTCGTCGAGCATAACGACGATGCGGTCTTTGAGGACGCCGTCGACCGTATTGAACTTCCGTCGCACCTTAAGCTCGCGGTTGCTCTGGCCCGGTGAGATGAACGTGCGTCCGACGTAGTGATTGCGGATCAAGCCGATCTCGAAGCGGCAGTCGTGGCCCAGCTTCAGACACTCGTCGACGTAGCCGATGGCGGCTGTGTTGCTGCTGTCCGGGACCGCGATCACGACGGGCCGCTTGCCGTCTTCGCCCGGCGGGGGGACGGGCGCATCGTGCGCCAACGCCTTGCCGATCTTGCGGCGCACCTTGTCGACGTTCTCGCCAAATACTTTGCTGTCGGGACGCGAGAAGTAGACGTACTCGAACACGCACTGGCTCACTCCGAACCGCTGCCCCAACTGCTCCGAGTGAAACTCGCCGGTCTTGCAGCCCTCGGCATCGATGATCAGAATCTCGCCTGGGCGGATATCGCGCAGGTACTCGGCTTCGATCAGGTCGAACGCGCAGGTCTCCGACGCGATGCAGTAACCGTACGATCCGTCCGAGTTCATGACGCGGCCCAGCGCGAGCGGGCGGAAGCCGTTGGGGTCGCGAACGGCGATCAGCGCGTCGTCGGTGAGAATCGAGAGCGAGAAGGCGCCCTCGACCTGCCCCAGCGCGTCGATGACCTGGTCAACCCTACGTGTGCGTCTGCTCTGAGCGATCAGGTGCAAAATCAGTTCGCTGTCGGCGGTTGACTGAAACAGCGTTCCGCGTTCCGAAAACGACCGTCGCAGTTCAGCGGCGTTGCTGATGTTGCCGTTGTGCGCCAGCGCGACGTTGCCGGTTTTGTCGTGGACGACAAAGGGCTGAATGTTGACCTTGTTATCAGCGGCGCCTGATGCGGAGTAGCGGTTGTGGCCGATGGCGCTGCTGCCGACGAGGGTCGACTCGAACAGGCGCGAGTCGTCGAATACGTCGAGGACCAGTCCGAAGTCCTTGTGGACGTTCATGGTGTCGCGCTGCCGTACGGCGTCGTAGCGCGACGTGACGATCCCCGAGGATTCCTGGCCTCGGTGTTGGAGCGCGTGCAGGCCGTAGTACGTCAGCCGCGCTGCCTGACTCGTGTTGAACGCGCCGAAGATGCCGCAGTATTCCTGGTATTGACGCATGGTCGAGCCGAAAGTCGGTGTGGGAAAGGGTCGCCGGTCAAGCTACAACGCCACGAGCAGGGCGGCGGCAGCGATTCCGGCAGCATTCCAAGCCAAATCCCGCAGACTGAATCCTGATCCGTTAACTCTGCGCGCATCGTACACCTCCTTGGCGATACCGATTGCCAGAGCGCCACCTGCCGACGCGGGCAGCGCCGCATGTTCGCCTGCGTCGAGCTTGTTAACGAGCACGTACTGGCCATTCGTCGTCAGCAGAAAACTAGCCGAGAAGTGAAGCGCTTTATCGCGTCCCCACCACGCGTCGTCCGCCCACTTCCAGTTGGAGCCGGACCCCTCCCCCCGGAAGGTACCTTCCCTCGTTTGTAGGGAAGACATCCCTCGGAGATGAGAAGGGGCTGCTTCTTGCAAGGACGTAGTCCAAGTCTCCAAGTCGTCGCCTTGAATAAGGATTGCCCTAAGAGCGCGGTGGTCCGTTTCGGCACACGCTTCCACCCGGATCACAAGGGTGCATCTCTCGACTTGTGCCCATGCGGGTGACGCGGACAAAGCGAGTAACAAAGCGAGTGCAGCACGCATCAGCTAGCGGAAAAAAGAGTCGTATACAACTTGTAGAGCAGTACGACGCCGACGGCCATCGGGCAAACGTAGCGGATCAAGAACGACCAGGCCCGGGCGAGAGGAACGTCGTCACCGCTTTCGGCCAGGGATTCCAGCGCACGCCGCGTGCCCCATTTCCAGCCCACGAATACGCATAGCAACAGCGCCCCGATGGCTACCGAGTAGGTGCCCCAGATCGCAATCTGCGTGTCTAGGAACGACGCACCCAGCATTCCGCCGAAGAACACCTCCCCGAATGTGCCGAAAAGAGGCGAGTAGCCTACGCTCATTGCTGAAGGAATGGCGAGTAGCGCGCAGCCTGAGCCGATGATCCATGCCGCTTTGGGGCGACTCCACTTCTGCTCGTCTACGAAATACGACACCACTACTTCGAGTAGTCCGATCGTCGAGGTGAGCGCTGCAATGGAGAGGAGCACGTAGAACGCGATGGCAAACAGCCCGCCAGCCGGAAGCGCATCAAAGATCGTCGGCATGACGACGAAGACTAGGCCGGGACCCTCGCCCGGTGCCACGCCCGCTGCGAACAGGGCGGGGAAGATCATCACGCCTGCCAGAAGCGCAATCGCCGTATCGAAGAGGGCAACGGTAGCTCCGGCTTGCGGCAGGTTCTCGCTCTTGGAGAGATAGGAGCCGTACGTAATCATCGCGCCCATGCCGAGGCTGAGGCTGAACATCGCCTGCCCCAGTGCGTCGAGTATGGCAGCACCGCTGAGTTTGGAGAAGTCAGGCACAAACAAGTAGCGCAGTCCTTCGTGGCCACCAGGTAGCGTCGCCGAGCGGATCGCCAGGATCACGAGCAAGCCGACTAGGATCGGCATGAGGATTTTGCTTGCTCGCTCAATGCCTGCCGATATGCCTGCCTGAACGATCAGTACAGTCATCAGCAACACGCCAGCGGCCAGCCCAACCGGAAGCAGAGATCCGGTCAACTCGCCGAATAACGCACCGCTGGCTTCGGCTGTCATCGCCGATCCGAAGTCGCCGATCAGCGCATGCCACACGTACGAAAGCGTCCACCCGGCGACGACGGAATAAAACGACAGGATACCCACTCCTGTCATTACACCCAATCCGCCGACCCCTGGCCACAGGCTGTCTGGTGCCAAGCGCTTGAAGGCGCCGACGGGATTGCGTCGGGTTGTGCGCCCGACCGATAGCTCGGCCCACATAACGGGGACGCC
>CAXBBB010000442.1:0-3122 GCA_963973615.1 uncultured Rhodothermales bacterium
GGTGAACAGGTCAGGCATGATTTACCTCGTCGTCTTCGTCCGGTATGTCGATTTGTAGCAAGTCACCGTCGGGCAGTCCGTCGCCGGAAGCACGGTGCGAAGGATCGATCCGCAATCCTTCGCTCTGATCCTTCGCCCAATCCTTCGCAGCCGGATCGCCGTTTATGGCACCTTCGGGGCCGATTTCGGTGGGGTGCGAAGGATGCGAAGGATGCGAAGGATGTTTTCCGAACACTTTGGAGGTATCCGGTTTGGTCAGCGAATCGGGTGGCGGGTCGTAATCGAGGCGGTAGAGCGCGCGGCGCGTCCGTGAGTCCTTTTTGGGTCTGCCGTCGGCGTGGTAGGCCGGTTCGAGCGTGACGCCGTGCGCTCTCAGCACCCCGTCGACGCGGCGCAGCTCGTCGCGCATCGCCTGGGCATTCTTGGGCCACGTCTGCCCGTCGCTCCGGTAGCTCTTGGCCTGCTCTACCCACGTCGTCAGGTCCTGCTCTGGGGTGAGTTGCGGGCCGTCTTCGGCAAGCCCGATCAGCGCCGTTGCCAGTCCCGACGCTTCGGCCTGCTCAGACGCAAGCCGAGCGTTGAGTTCGCGCAGCGCTTCGAGAAACGACGGCGTGCCCTCGGGAAAGGCTGGGGCGGCTGCATCGATGAACGCGGCGGCATCGGCCATTCGGGGCAACCGGTCGGGCGTGTGATCCGGGTGCAGCAGCGCTTCGGCCAGCGCGTTCATGACGCCACCCAGCACGCTCGGACGCAGCCGCTCGACTTCCCGGTTCATGGCCTCCTTCGTGATCCGCTCCCGCTCATCGATGCGAAGCAGGTTGGCTTTGAGCGTTCGGCTTGCGAGGTCGCCACGCGTGACGAACGAGGTAATGCCGTTGGCCACGATGGGACGGCATACGGTGTACGCTGTCTCTTCGGCGTTCGTGTAGTGCGTGCGGCTCCCGATTCCGGCTCCCGTCGATACGCTGCACAGGTCGTCGCTCTGACGATCGCTCAGGCTAGACAGGTTCTCGAGCGCGACGACGTGCGCGCTCTTGGCGTGAACGAACAGGTCTTCGGCGTTCTTGAACGGGCGGCGTAGCAGCGCGGCCCGATTGTCGATGAGCCGGACGAGTTCTTCGGTTGCGTAGCTCTTGCCGCTTCCGTGAGGTCCTCCCAGAACGAGCACAGGGTACGGGCCGAACGGGTGGAAGGAGAAGACGAGCCACGCCAGAATGAACGTGCGTTCGCCGGGCGTCTCAGGCCGCATCATCGGCAGGAAGTCGGCGAGCGTGCCGTTTGCGTCGGGCGTCGGGAGTGCAAGCTGTGAGGGCGTGCGCAGCAGGTGGACGGTGTCGGGTAGCTCCGTCGTGAGCGTCCACGCGCCGGGCGTGACGGCAACGTACTGCCCGGCCTCGTTCGCGAGGTCGACGTAGATCGCACACAGGCGCCCCGTCTCGTCTCGCACGCCAGCGGTGCGCAGGAAGACACGGTGGCGTCCGGGCAGATCGGGCGCGTACTTGGCCCTCGCATCGAACGTCGAGATAGCCGCGTCGAACGCCTCTCCGGTCGGCGCTTTTCGCTTCATGCCCTTCTCGGTCGCCACGCGGAAGAAGCCCGACCGCAGCCAGTCGGAGAACAGACGTCCGCGCACGGCGACGGTGTCACTTCCGCCGGTTCCACCGTCAGCGATGGAAGGGCGAGGAGCGCGCACGTACGATTCCCCGTCTTCACCAGCGAAGAACAGGCATCCTTCGGCAATCTGCTCGAGCACATCGAGAGCCGACGGGTCGCGACTCTTCTTCTCCTCGGCTTCCGGCTCGTCAGGTTGGGCGGAGGGGTCGAACGGGGCAGAGAGCCGGACGAGTTCGCGCAGCTGCTCTTCCGTCCCTCCCGCCTCTACCCAGTCGGACGCGTCGCCCTTGTCCGGAAGTCCGGGAAGCGTGACGATGCGAACGGGTAGGCCAGCAGCGGCGCAGCTACGGGCGACAGTCAACGCGTGATCGGCTCCTGCCTCGTCATTGTCGGGCAGGATGGCCACGCACGCGGCACCTTTCAGGCTCTCGGCGAAGTCGTCCTGCCACTTGCCTTTTCCGGCTCCGCCTGGATGCGTCGTCGCCGTCAGTCCGAGCGCTTCGAGCGTGTGAACGTCCTTCTCGCCTTCGACGACGAACACGACGCGCCCGGCGTCGCACGCTTCACGCACGGCAGGCAGGCGGTAGAGCACGCGGCGGGCCTTCGGTCCGCCGGGGAGGTCCATCTTCGTCAGGTAGCGCGATCCGTCGAAGGCGTGCTGCCGGAAGGTCTTTGAGCCGTCGGAGAGTCGGCGGCGCTCGACTCGGAAGAGCTTCTGCCCCTGCTCGTCTTCGTAGACGTAGTACGCTTCGTGTTTGCCGTAGTCGCGCGCGGATGCACGCGCGTTCGACTTCTTCGACTTGCTCCCGCTTCCACTGGCACGGCTCGTCGACATGGACGGCTTCGATGGGATGGCGACGGTGCGGCTCTGGCCTCGATCGTCGTCGCGGTGGCGAGCGTGGATCAGATCGGCGGGCGTCATGCCCAGAGCGCCCACGATGCTCTCAAAGGCGCAGTTCGCGTGACACGTCAGCAGAACGCGCGTGTCGCCGTCGGTGGCGGAGAGCGAGGGGTTGCGGTCGTCGTGAGCGGGGCAGCGGGCGACGTAGTCTTCGCCGGATCGCTCGACGCCTTCGAGTCTGCCGAGAACGGCGCTCAGTTCGGGGGAAGGTTGGCGGCTCATCGCTTCGCCCTCGCTTTGGTGGCCACGCGCTTCGAGCGGGTCGGCTTGCCTTTGGAGCGAGCCGCTTCCCGAACGTAGGCGTCGACGGCGCGCGGGTCGAAGCGGCGCTGACGTCGCACCCAGACCGGAACGAGGCGACCGTCGGCAATCTCCCGTTCGACGGTGTCTTCGGACACGCTCAGGCGATCTGCCACGTCGGAGATCGAGAGCAGGCGTAGCGGGTCGGGGTCGCGGCGGGGCGTCTCGGCGAAGGCGTCGCGGATCGTGGCGACGATGGCGTTAACCAACTCGTCGGGTAGGTGGATCGGTTGGGCGTCAGGGTCGGACATCGCACGCGGGGCGGGGCTTTTCACCGGTGCCCGCTCCAAAGAAGAACCCCGCACCC
>CAXBBB010000443.1:0-3116 GCA_963973615.1 uncultured Rhodothermales bacterium
CCGCGTACGCTGATATACTCCGCGACACCAACGCGCGGCACAACCTGATCGCCCGAACCGATCTCGACGCCGTCGAAGAGCGCCACATTCTGCATTGCCTCGAGCTGGCTCGCTTGCCCGTTGCGGAGGGATCGGTCGTCGTCGACTGGGGGACGGGAGGCGGGCTTCCGCTGATTCCTCTTGCGGTCGCGTTTCCCCATGCGCAGTTCGTCGGCGTCGACTCGGTCGAGAAGAAGGTGATGAGCGTCCGGCGATTCGCGCGTGAATTGGGAATCGGCAATGCGACGGCGATCCACACGCGAGCCGAAGATGCGCAGATCCAGCGTACGTTGTCTGTTTCGCGGGCGACGGCCCCGCTCGAAGCATTGTGGCGATGGCACATAGCTCAACCCGATGCGGACGATGCCACGCGCGTGCTGCGGTGCCTCAAAGGGGGCGACCTGACGGACGAAGTCGCCGATCTACACCGCGCGTTTCCCGATCTCAAAGTCGAACGTTCACCGCTGCGTCTTGACACGTCCTGGGCGCGTGACAAATGTGTCGTAACGGTTTGCTTTATATAACACTTTGTGATTCGACCGTGACGGTGGAAAACTGATTGTGTTCGGGCGTATCTATTGCCTACCACCAATCCTTACTACTCTGCGCCCCACCGTCTTTTTCTAATGGCGAACGCCGACCGCGCCTTGAACCGCACCGAACGATTGTTCGCGCTCGTCCTCCTTCTCCAGACTCGCCCGAGCATGAGTTCGCGCGATCTGTCTGAGCATTTCGGTGTCAGCCGCCGGACGATCTTCCGCGACCTGCGTGCGCTGAGCGAGTCAGGTGTCCCGCTGACCTATGCCGATGGAGGCGGGTACGAAATCCTCGAAGGATACCAGCTTCCGCCGCTGATGATCACGGCGCGTGAGGCGGCGACGCTATTGATCGGGGCTGAGTTCATAAAGCTCCAACCGGACGTGTCGCTACGCGAAGATGCCGATCAGGTCGCGCTCAAAATCCAACACGTGTTGCCCGGCGAGATCGCGCGGTACGTCGAGCGGTTGCGTACGAGTACCGTCATCGACCCGTATTTGCTCGCTAACGCCGGGCCAAGTGATGAGGAAGGGCGGTGGTACGATCTATCCGAAGCCGTCGCGCGTCGCCGGTCGACGATCATGGAGTATTACGTTGCGAGTCGAGACGAGGTCACGCGCCGCACCGTCGACCCGCTCGGTCTGGTTTACTACTCGGACCACTGGAACCTGATCGCGTTCGACCACAAGCGCAAGGACATTCGCAATTTCCGGCTCGACAACATCCGATGGATGCGCGTGCTCTCGGAGCAGTTCGAGGTACCCGCAGGGTTCGACTTGCGCGAGCACCTCGAAGAGCGGGGGCAGAGTATGGACAACCACAGGATCGTCGTCCGCTTCGAGCCGAAGGCGTATCGTTGGGCGCGCCGCAGCATCCCGGCAACCGTCGAGGAAGAGCGTGAAGTCGGCGACCAAGTGGAGGCAACTTTCTACTTCGAGAATCTAGGGTACGTCGCCCGATGGTTGCTTCGCTATGGAGGCAATGCCGAAGTCCTCGAACCGTCCGAACTGCGTCAGAAAGTGCGGGACTTGGCCACAGAACTACTTGCGGTTTATAACTAGCGGGCATTTTGCTTTGTATGCCCTATTTCGATGTAAGTGGCAGCAGAAGGGGTGGTCTCTAATATGCAGGCCGTCAGTCGGGCAGAACCGAGATCGGGGTTTGGGCGCCAATCTGAGCAGTCTATTTTCGGGATTAATAGTATGTCTGATTATATGTTCGTAATGGCTGGCTTTTGAGATACAGTTTTTGTCGCCGTTCTTGGTGCAGTATCAAGCGGAAGAAGGTAGTCGTCCCGTTTTCTACGTCCGTCAGTCCCGCGCAGGCGGGAATCCAGAAATTAGCTTCGGAGTGATGGATCCCCGATCAAGTCGGGGATGACGGGGAAATAGATGAGTAGCTACCCTCTAGCCTAAACGTGACATATTTGACTGAGCACTTGGCACTGATCAGGAGAGCGAATTACTCAAATCGCGGGCTCTGGGATCGGCGATGCCGCGACCTTTCCTAGATGACGCATCACCTCTAGCGCAGCGTCGAGTGTCCGCACGTCCTGCACGATAATTCGAAGCTTGCGGTTCGAGTCTTTGAGCACATAGCGCCGCTTCATCGACTCGCATTGTCCGAGGAAAGCTTGGAAGGTGTGATCGTAGAAAAATGGATCGTCTTCCGGCTTGGGCGTCTCCAAGAACAGTCGCTGGTTTTTGAACTGAACGCGTGCGAGTCGTAGCGACTGGGCGATCAGTCGCAACTCGGCCCCGAGAATGAGGTGGTCGACTTCCGTTGGTACCGTCCCAAAGCGGTCGCCCAACTCATCACGCAGTTCGGCCAACTCAGAGGGCTCGGATGCATCGGCGATGCGGCGATAGAGGTTGAGCCGCTCGACGCTGTTGGCGACGTAGTCGTGCGGAATCAGCGCGTCCTCTTCGATGTCGAGCGTCGTCTCGGCAGCGCGTGGGGGAGGGGCGCCCTCGAACAGGCTACCGAACTCCTCGTGTCGCAACTCCTGAACTGCTTCCTCCAGGATGCGCTGGTAGGCTTCAAAGCCCAACTCGCCGACGAAACCACTCTGTTCTGCGCCCAACATGTTGCCCGCCCCCCTTATGTCGAGGTCGCGCATAGCAATGTTGAAACCGCTGCCCAGCTCAGCATACTCCTCGACGGCTTGGAGCCGCTGCTTAGCCTCACGCGTCAGCGCGGCGACGCTGGGGACGAGCAGGTAGCAATACGCTTTGCGTCCACTCCGCCCGACGCGCCCGCGCAACTGGTGCATCGCGCCCAGACCGAAGCGCTGGGCGTTGTTCAGAATCATGGTGTTGGCGTTCGGAATGTCGACGCCGCTCTCTACAATCGTGGTCGACACCAGCACGTCGAATTTGCGATCCTTGAAGTCGTGCATCACGCTCTCCAACTCGCTGCCCGTCATCTGTCCATGTCCGACTCGGACGCGCACGCCTGGTGCAATCGCCCGCACCAGCGTCGCCATCTCTTCGATGTTTTGCACGCGGTTGTGGACGAAAAACACCTGACCGCCTCGGCTC
>CAXBBB010000444.1:0-3116 GCA_963973615.1 uncultured Rhodothermales bacterium
TCGCCGACGTACATCCCGTGCAGGTAGCGCTGCACGCTCGCCTGCCGATGAAACGTCGACAGGCGTAACGCGACGAGGTGGACTCCTGCACCGGAAAGGGAATCGGGAATCGGGTGGATAGAATCGATGGGACCGGGCTTCTCCTCTTCCCGGCTAGCACCTACGCGTCCGCTTCCGCCGATGCGCACACCGTCCCAGTACACGTCGCGCGCGGCGAGGGCAGCGAGGAAGAAGCCCGGAGCGTCCATCTCGTCCAACTCCATCGTCTGGCGGACCCATAGAACTGCGGCCGTGTCGGGCAGGCGGTAGGGCGGGGCGCTCGTCCAGCTCGAATCGTCCCATTCGGGTTGTGCCCACCGCACGTCGTCGCCGATCCGGTAGCGCACATCGCGCTCGGGCTGCGCGGCGAGCGGCGAGGTGAACAGAAGCGTGAGGAGCAGCAGACGCACGGTGCGCGAGGAGAGACCGCAGCAGTCTACGCCTTCGATTGAGAGTAGATGAGTCGTTCGTGCGTGCGGCGAGCCGTTGGTGAGGTCGTACGCATCCGACGCGTCGCCGAGCCGTGAACGCTGCCATCCTCTCACCAATCTATCGCACCGATGCTCCGCCGACTTCTCTTGCTACTCGTCTTTCTCGCCCCAACCCATGCCTTCGCTCAATACGAACTGACTGTCGAACCTTACGTCTTTGAAACAGGCGATGGACGGACCGTCGATGCCGAGTTGGGCCGATTCCGCGTTCCCGAAAACCGGAGCATCGAAGGCGGGCGGATGATCGAGTTGGCCTTCGTTCGCTTCCCGACGACGAACCCGAACCCCGGTCCGCCCATCGTCTACCTCGCCGGAGGGCCGGGCGGATCGGGGTCGGGGACGGCACGCGGCAGCCGGTTCGACCTGTTCCAATCGCTCCGCTCGGTCGCCGACGTGATCGCGTTCGACCAGCGCGGAACGGGCCTCTCCGCACAACTGCCGGACTGTCCACACCGACTCACGCCTCCGCTAGCTGCCGAAGACTCACGAGCGACCTGGACGCAGGCGGCCATCGAAACGATACAGGCCTGCGCCGCGCATTGGGACAGCCTGGGCGTCGACCTGTCCGCGTACACCACGCAGGAGAGCGCTGACGATTTGAATGCACTTCGCGAGGTGCTGAACGCCGACCAGATCGCACTGTGGGCCATCAGCTACGGCACGCACCTGGGACTTTCGGCCATCCGACGCCACCCAGATGCCATCGCCCGCGCCGTCCTCGCAGGCGTCGAAGGCCCCGATCACACGCTCAAACTGCCATCGCACCAGCAGACACTACTCGAACGCATCGCCGCGATAGATGCGGAGCGCAGCCCCGAGTCCACCTTCCTCGCCGACATCGCTCTGGTCCTCGACCGTCTACGCGAGGCGCCCCACTCCGTCGACGTTCCGACCGAAAGCGGTTCGGTTCGGCTGCTCATCGGCGCGTTCGACGTGCAGGCCCTGACCGCCGGAATGCTCGGCTCGCCTGACCTGTCGCTCTACCTGCCCGGCATGTTTGCACAGATGCGGGACGGCGAGTTTGGGAGCGTCGCACACTGGATGCTGCGGTTCAAGTCGGACTCGTCCATCGGCGCGATGTCGGCAGCGATGGACGCCGCTTCAGGAGCCTCACCCGAACGTCTGGCCCGGATCGCTTGGGAGGCCGACCGCACGCTGCTCGGCGACGCTATCAACTTCCCCGCCAACGTCATGGCCGAAGCGCTCGGCGTTCCCGATCTCGGCGACGGTTTTCGCTCCCCGATCCTCTCCGACGTTCCGGTTCTCTTCATCAGCGGCACGCTCGATGGGCGGACGGCACCGGAAAACGCCGACGAAGTCCGCGCCGGGTTCTCACGCCACGCCCACCTGCTGCTCGAAGGCGCCGGTCACTCGGACCCACTCTTCCTGAGCACACCACTCATCCTAGACCGCATGCAGACGTTTTTGAGCGGCGCGATGGTCGACAGCGAAACCATCGCCGTCGCCCTGCCCGAGCGTACACCCTGACGATAAAAGAGGCCAAAAGAGGCCGAACGATCCCACGCATGCAAGAGCGTGATCCCGTCGAGCAGCGGAACGGCAGGAGGCGATTGCGACACATGAGTACACGCGGCGGGTCTGGCGCGTCAGAGCAGGCAGCGGGCGGCGTGGAGCAGATCGGCGTAGACACCCGACGCGGTGATGTCGTGACCGGCGCCGGGACCGCTGACGGTGAGCGCGCGCGGATAGCGGCGTGTCGTCAAGGCAAGCGCGTTGTCCATTCCGGTAAGGCGACCGAAAACGGTATCGGGCGAGGCAGCTTCCACACCGGTTTGGAGCGAGAGGGCATTGCCGGTCGCGTCGAGCCGGGCGAGGTAACTCAGGCGATGAGCAGGCGGCAATTCGGATCGGCGCCGCTCCCAATCGGCGTCGAGTTCGGGTAGTCGCTCCATGAAGGCGCCGACCGATAGATCGGCCCAGTCCGGCGGATAGAGGGCGTCGACCGATACGTCCGAAAGCTCAGCCTCGAATCCGGCCACCCGAGCGAGCGTGAGCAGCTTGCGCGCTACGTCGAGCCCGCTCAGATCGTCGCGTGGGTCGGGTTCGGTAAAGCCTCGGGCGCGGGCATCGACGACGGCAGCCGAGAATGCGGCCCCTTCGGTAACCTGTCCGAGCACGTAGGCAAGCGTGCCGCTAAACACCCCTTCGATGCGCGAAACCGGATCGCCCGACGCTACCACATCACGCAGCGTGCCAACCAGCGGAAGCGCCGCGCCGACAGTCGTTTCGTAGAGGAAGGGCGTCCGGCGCGACAGCTTGGCGAGGTCGGCGAATGTCTCCTGATCGCGCGTATTAGCGCGTTTGTTCGGAGTAACAACCCCCACTCCGGCGCGCAGCAACTCGGCGTAGCGATCCGGGACGATGTCGGACGCCGTACAGTCCACGAGCACCCTGCGTCCGGGCCGCTCGACGAGCCACGTAATCAACGCATCGAGGTCGGCAGGCTGACCGTCTTTGAGCAGCAACTCGGGCGATGCTGAGGTGTCGAGTCCGCTGGGGTCCATCCGCATCCGAGTCGAATTCGACACCCCGACCAGACGTAGTGGCACGTCGGCGCCCGCCAGC
>CAXBBB010000445.1:0-3115 GCA_963973615.1 uncultured Rhodothermales bacterium
GTTCGACCGGAAGGGTCGTATTGCCGAACGTCACGTCGCTGTCACCGCCAGTGTTGAGCACCAATACGTAGTACCGCCGCCCCGCTGTCAGCGTATTTAGCGTGGCCGATGTACGTGTGCTACAGACTAACAGTGCTTCGCCTTGGGTGAACGAGGTATCCTCTGACTCGAAGACCTGAATGTATGATGTGCCGCTGGGAGAGCCAATCGTGATGGTTAGGTTGGTGCCCTGTGCTACGAAGGTATAAAACACCTCAGGGAGACTACCGTCACAGTTAGTTCCATTGGAATTAGGATAGCCGCCTGCATCTGTGGCGGTCGTGAACGAGACGTTGGTATCGGTGAAGGGGTCCGTCGTGACCACGGTCGCCGTGGCGGGCGTATCGTTGCTCGGCTGAGCGAAAGCGCTGGGTGCCACGGCGAGGGCGGCGAGGAGTAGGAGAGTACGCATAAGTGATGCGGGGTAGTGGAGGAGAGTGTGCGTGTGCTATCGGCCCCCATTCGAACAGCTTAACTCGTCCGTTACATTTTCACGGCTCTTCTCTCCGCGTCTCGGTTCGGCATCTTCACCCACATCCCGCATCTGCGGCTGAACTCTGCCGCGCGCGTTCACGTTTAGATTGTCTTACCCCACTTCCTCAAACCTACCAGCCCATTGGAGATCGCCCCGCCGCACGCCGCCGTTGACGCCTGGACATCCGCCGATTCGGAAGCGCTCTATCGCCTGGGCGCGTGGGGCGAAGGCTATGTCGCCGCCACCGACGATGGACATATCGCCGTCCGCCCCGACCCCGAAGGTCCGGCCATCGACCTGCACGCAGTCGTTGAGGAGTTGGTCGGGCAGGGCGTTCGATTGCCTCTCGTCGTCCGGTTTCAGGACCTGCTCGCCACGCGCGTCAAACTGCTCAACGAATCGTTCCGGACGGCCGTCGCCGAAAGCGGATATGGAAACGGGTACACGGGCGTCTATCCGGTCAAGGTGAACCAACTGCGCGAAGTCGTCGACGAGATCGTCGAGGCGGGCAAGCCCTACGGCTACGGATTGGAATGCGGCTCGAAAACCGAGTTGATCGCGACGCTGCCCCGCCTCGAAGACGACGAGACGCTGCTGCTCGTCAACGGCTACAAGGACAGCGAGATGCTGCGCCTGATCACGACGTTCCAGAAGTTGGGCCGGCAGGTGCTGCCCATCGTAGAGAAAACGACCGAGTTGCGCCGCATCCGCGAGTTGGCGGGCGAAGCGGGCGTAGATCCGCAGTTCGGCGTGCGCGTCAAGCTGTCGACGGTCGCCGAAGGCATGTGGCAAACGTCGTCGGGCGACCTGTCGAAGTTCGGCGTCGCGCTGCCCGAGCTCGTCGACGCCGTCGACGAGCTGATCGCTGCCGGCCAGACCAAGGCGCTGCGCCTCTTACACTTCCACATCGGCAGTCAGATCGGCGACGTGCAGGCGATCAAGTCGGCCGTGCGCGAACTGACGCGCATCTACGCGCACCTGACGCGGCGCGGGCTCGAAATCGAATACCTCGACTGTGGCGGCGGGCTGGGCGTCAACTACGACGCGCTCCCTCTGGGCGGCGGACGCGGCGGCGTCGACTACACGATGCAAGAATACGCCAACGCCATCGTTTACGCGGTTCAAGAGGTCTGTGAAGCCGAAAACGTGCCTCCGCCGCGCATCGTGACGGAAAACGGACGCGCGATTACGGCGCATCACTCGGTCCTGGTCGTCGACACGCTGGGGCGCACCGAAAAGCCGACCGTCGCCGACGGATTCGAGTTGCCTGCCGGATCGCACGAAGTGGCACAAAGCCTGTTCGAGATGATCGCTAGCGTCGAGGCCGCGGCGGGGCTGGGCGAACTGCTCGAAGTCTACTATGACGCCATCGACGTGCGCGAGAAAGCTCACGCGCTGTTCGGCTACGGCTACCTGCCGCTCGATCAGAAAGCCCTCGCGGAACGTCTGTTTTGGACCGTGTGCAGCCGTCTCTACGTCCGCGTCGAAGCGGCAGGCCCCGACTGGGTGCCCGACGAACTCGTCCGCCTGGGCGACGCGCTGACCGACCAACTGCTGTGCGACTTCTCCGTCTTCCAGTCGCTGATGGATCACTGGGCGCTAGGCCAACGCTTCCCCATCGTCCCCGTCGACCGGCTCGATCAGCGCCCGACGCGCCGCGCCAGACTGGTCGACCTGACGTGTGACTCGGACGGCAAGGTCCCCCGCTTCGTCAACGGCGGCAAGGAGAAACGTGCGCTCGAAGTCCACGACGTGCCCGAGGGCGAAACGTACCGACTGGGCGTCTTCCTTGTCGGCGCCTACCAGGACATCTTGGGCGATGCGCACAACCTGTTCGGCGGCGTATCCGAAGCGCACGTCTACGTCGACGATGAGGAGCCGACCGGCTACTACATCGAGGAGATCCTCAAAGGCACGTCGGTCGAGGAGATGCTGGCGCGCGTTCAATACTTCCCGACCGGGCTGCAACAGCGCGTCCAGAAGACGCTGCGGCAGAAGTCGAAGAGCGGCACGATCCGTCCCAAAGAGGCTCAGACGATTCTCGAGCAATACCGCGCCTTCTTCGCCTCGACGACCTACCTCGACCCGCACTGACAGGGATGCTGCCTCACACTTTCCACTTTGTCATTGCGAGAAGCGAAGCGACGTGGCAATCTGCTACGTCAGCGCAATGTTCAGATTGCCACGCTTCGCTCGCAATGACAAAGTGAGGAGTCCAGTCCCGCCCCAACCATACTCCCATGCCTGACACGATTCATCTAGGCCTCGTCCAATTCGCGATGACGCCGGACACGGACGCTAACATGGCCAAAGCCATCGACGGAGTCCGAGAAGCGCACACGCAAGGCGCGAGTGTTGTGTGTCTGCCCGAACTGTTTCGCTCGCCGTACTTCTGCCAGACCGAAGACGCAGACCATTTCGCGCTCGCCGAGGCCATTCCCGGCCCGTCGACCGACGCACTTGCCGAAGTGACGCGTGAGTTGGGTGTCGTCGTGGTAGGCAGCCTGTTCGAGCGCCGCGCCGCGGGACATGACCGCAAGCGCCAGATGATCGCGGCCAATGTCGACACGGTGTTCATCGTGACCTCATGCAACCGCGACT
>CAXBBB010000446.1:0-3098 GCA_963973615.1 uncultured Rhodothermales bacterium
GTCCCCACCACCCCCTACCCCCGTTTACGGGACCCTGAGAGCCTATAATGCCTGCTCTTCTAACGGCGAATAGGTCCGCCGAAAGTCTCCGAAGCGCTAGGCTAAACTTGTGTTTCAAACCACCCTTTTTCGCGCTGATACCCTGTCGGCTCAGGCCCAAGCGTCTGCGCTCACGAAGAGCGGCGTCCAGGTACGCAACGTCATGCTCACCCTGGATCAGATCAACGCGGAGATGGAGAAGCCGCAGCGAACGCAAACGCAACGGTGCGCGGTCGCAGGCGAGTCGAGGCGCGGCTGTGGCGCAAAGCTACCGGTATGGACCTGACGAGCGACCAGATTGCGCCGGCCCGCGTTGTGCGCAGGTTGCCGGGTGGTGGTGCCATCGTCCCGTTGAACGGGCATAACGTCCACGTCGAAGTCAAGGATGCGGCGGGCCTGCTCGGCGAGCGGTAGAGTTACGTTGCACCTCTGTTGGCGATTCTCCGAATGGCTTCCATTCGTCTCGAATAGCGCATGGCAGCTGCCCAGCACGGTCACGTCTCAGATCATTATACAGGTCCTTGCAGATGTACGAGTCGGTTGCTCGTCGTTCCGGGTGTTGCTTGATTCTGAAATACAAAACGCCGCCGTATGACCCAATCGCTACGAGGAGGAAGTGAATCCCTGTTGCGCTACCCGCTGACTTCAGCATCATCATGAAACTGAGGAAGGCCATAGAGGCAGATCCTAAAAGGAGCGTGTGTCCGATGATCGACCAGCGGTGCCGCTTCCGCAGTTCAATTGGAATCGGCCCAGTGGAGTAAGGCCAGCCATTGTTTGTCTTGCAACCGTCCATGACGGACCTCGAAGACTCAACGATAATCAGTCTCCGACACGTCTCGCACTTGATCGCTTTGTCTTCCATAGCAAGAGTTGGTTCGAGACTCTAAAGCTACTCCCCTCGTTCGATAGGATCATCGCAGTGTAAGAACTTTGCGCTAGCTTCGCCGCAGTCGTGCCACCTCGTGGGACAGTTACGGGACAGGCTGGGACAGCGACCGTCTCAAACGCTAGCGCGCAGGGCGAAAACAGTGGGTGCGTGGGACACATCGGGACGATCCACCCTAGCCGGTTCTGCCGTCCGCTGTGTGATGTGCTGCCAGAGGGGTACCCCCTACCCCCCGAGGTGAGGCCGAGATACCGAGAGGGGATGCACGCCCGGCCTCAATCCCAAATAGCAGCCACGGACCGAATGCATGAAATTGGCAGAGGTAGGAAGGCTGCTATCGAGCATTTTCTCTCAACCAAGCCACTACGAGTGCCGTGTAAGCGTTGAATGTCAAATCATCCCGGTCCAGATGAGCTGAATGGCACATCTGGGGACCGCCGCTCATCTACTAAACTGAAACGGTGAATGCGTGCCGTGCCGCTCCGCTCTCGACGCGTTCGTCACACTGAAGGCCGCGCCCGGTTGCAAAGGCGATCCACTCGCTTCACTCGCACTTCTAAGCGCAATGCCGTAGCTGCTCTATGAGAGGGGTTACCTCGAACCTGCGTCAACACCCGCGTCAACATAAACGCAAAAACGCCCTCAGGAGACTCCTAAGGGCGTTTGTTGCGGTCCGGACGGGACTCGAACCCGCGACCTCCTGCGTGACAGGCAGGCATTCTAACCGACTGAACTACCGGACCATCTGAAGAACAGATCCTGCGCGCGGCAGGACACCTATAGTACGGCACCTTTTGGACCCTCCGCAAGCATGTGCGTGGCAGGTTGTGTGAAGTCGACTCAGCGAGTTTTGCCAGCGCCCCACATCAACTTGCTGCGGAGGGTGTCGAAGTAGCCTTGCCCCAACAGTTTAATCAGGTGGATCGTGTGCGCGGCTCGGGTGACTTCAAACACGACGTCGCCCTGCTCCACCCGCGTTCCCTTCCCATCTACCGCGACCACATAGGGGTTTTCGCGGCTGTACACACGCAACGACAACCGACTCGTGTCGGGCACGATGACGGGGCGAACAGTAAGCGTGTGAGGCGCGACGGGCGAAAGGACGA
This sequence comes from uncultured Rhodothermales bacterium, assembly GCA_963973615.1. GTDB lineage: Bacteria > Bacteroidota > Rhodothermia > Rhodothermales > BA12 > CAXBBB01. The sequence continues at coordinate 2,035 of CAXBBB010000446.1, forward strand.
CGACGCCTGCGCCAGGGGCTATGATGGGGCCACCGACGGAAAGCGAGTAGGCCGTCGAGCCGGTCGGCGTGGCTACGATCAGTCCATCGCCCCAGTACTCGTTGAGGAATCCTCCGTCGATCTCGACGCGAATCGACAGCAAACCCGCCTGGCCGCTGCGCTCGATGGCAAACTCGTTGAGTGCCCACGTCGGCGCGAGTACGTCGGTACCGGAGGCCTGGACGTCTAATAAGGTGCGCTCCTCGACACGATAAGCGCCCTGCTCCATCGCGCGGATAGCATCCTGAATCTGTTCGGTTTCTACGTCGGCGAGGAAGCCAAGCCGGCCAATGTTGACTCCCAGGATCGGCGTATGGGTCGTTCCAGCTTCCCTGGCAGAATGGAGCAGCGTACCGTCGCCGCCGAACGAGAGAATCACATCGCTGTCTTCGCTAAGCGTTTCCGTTTCGTGATGGGTGCAGGCATCGGCTGGCAGTAGACTCCGGCTGGCCAGTCCCTCGGCGATGCGCGGGTGCAGGCAGAACGCCAGATCCTCCTGCTGCATCCAGTGCAGTGTGGACGCAAGCGGCTCCCATAGGACGTCTTTGCTGGTGTTGCCGGTTATCCCGTAGATCATGCGTAAACTCGGACCAATCGTGACTCGCCGCGCTCTCCTCTCTCCCATGCTCCACTTCGTCATCGTCGGCAACGGCATCGCCGGCGTCACGGCCGCTCGCATGATACGCAAGTCGGGTCCCCACCGCATCACCTTGATCTCCGAGGAGGGATTGCAGCCGTACTCCCGAACGGCGCTGATGTACGTGTTCATGGGACAGGTCCAGTTCGAGGGCACCTGGCTCTACGAGGACGGCTTCTACTCCAAAAATCGCATCGACCGGCTGCACGATCGGGTCGTCGACATCGACGCGCAGACTCAAACGGTGACGCTCCGTAGCGGCGATAGGGTTGCGTACGACAAGCTTCTGCTTGCGACGGGTTCTTCGGCCTTCAACCCAGGCTGGCCAGGCGACGACCTCGTGGGTGTCCAAAGCCTGTGGGGCATCGACGATGTCGAGCGGCTCGAA
>CAXBBB010000447.1:0-3096 GCA_963973615.1 uncultured Rhodothermales bacterium
GGGGTACGACAGCCGGTAGACGGCGTAGGCCACGAACATGCCCGAAAAGAGCAGGATCTCGGTGACGAGAAAGAGCCACATGCCCATCTTCGCCGCGTCGAACTGTTGCTCGGACGAGACGAAATAGAACTTGAGGTGCGGCTGCTTGTCGGGCGCCGCGCTGTGCGTGCCGATGGCGGTCGACGGATTGTCGACTTCGAGCTGAGCCGTTGCTGTGGAGGCCATTCGATAGGGAGTCAAACAGCCCCGACGCTACGTGGTGCAGCGCCGGGACGAGTCGAGAGTTTAGAGGCGGCGAGCTTCGACGGAAGGTACGGGGGCGCGGCCCATGCCGTCGCCTGAGCCATCTCCACCAAAGCCTGCTCCATCGCCACCGTGTCCGTCGCCCGAGTGTCCATCTCCGCCTGAAGGTCCGAAGACGTCGTCGGCCAGGTGGAAGTCGTACGGACCGCGCGTGACGATCGGCGTGTGGTGGAAGTTGTGGGGATCGGGCGGAGAGGTCGCGTGCGTCCACTCGAGCGTCGCGGCGCCCCACGGGTTCTGCGGTGCCTTGGGGCCTTTGAGAAAGCCCCAGATCCACGTGCCCAGCACCCAGAAGAGGCCGACTCCGAGGATGTATGAGCCGATCGTCGAGATGGTGTGCAGCGTCTCGTACTCGCTGATGTAGTCGTAGTAGCGACGCGGCATGCCCTGCGATCCCAGGATCAGGTGCGTGAAGAACGTCACGTTGAAGCCAATGAAGACCAGAATCGAGGCCATCTTAGCGCTTGTCTCGGGATACATCTTGCCAAAGATCTTGGGAAACCAGTAGTACATCCCGCCGATCAGCGCGATCACCGTTCCGCCCATCATCACGTAGTGGAAGTGCCCGACGACGTAATACGTGTCGTGCAGGTGGACATCAACGGCCAGCACGCCGACCATGATGCCGGTCACTCCGCCGATCGTGAACAGGAAGATGAACATCAGCGCGTAGATCATCGGCGTCTGAAGCCAGACCGATCCTCTATACATCGTCGCCACCCAGTTGAACACCTTGATGCCCGACGGAATACCGATCAGGTAGGTGATGAGCGAGAAGATGATCGCAGAGATCGCGCTCTGGCCGCTGACGAACATGTGATGGCCCCAGACCATGAAGCCCAGCAGCGCAATCGCAACCGACGACAAGGCAATGGCGCGGTACCCGTAGATCCGCTGCCGCGAGAACGTCGCCATCAACTCGCTGACGATGCCGAATGCGGGCAAGATCATGATGTAGACGGCGGGGTGGCTGTAGAACCAGAAGAAGTGCTGAAACAGGATCGGATCGCCGCCCAACGCGGGGTCGAAGATGCCGATCTCCATGATGCGCTCGGCGAAGAGCAGCAGGACCGTGATACCCAGGACCGGCGTCGCCAACACCTGCACGAGGCTAACGGCGTACATGGCCCAAACGAAGAGCGGAAGACGGTTCCACGTCAGACCCGGCGCGCGCATCTTGTGGATGGTCACGATAAAGTTGAGGCCCGTAAAGATGCTCGCGAAGCCAGCCACGAAGATCGCCAAGGCGAGGAACGTCACCGATCCGTTGGTCTGCAGCGAGTACGGCGTGTAGAACGTCCAACCCGTGTCGAGTTTGCCGACGCTCAGGCCCACGATCACAAGAACACCGCCTGCGAGGTAGATATAGAGCGACGCCAGGTTGATTCGGGGAAACGCCATGTCTTTGGCGCCCAGTTGAATCGGCAGGACGAAGTTGCCTAGAATGGCAGGCGTCGCGGGCACGAGGAACAGGAACGTCATCAGGACGCCGTGCATCGTGAACGAGAAGTTGTAGTTGTCCGCGCTCATGATCGTCGTCCCCTGCGCGATCAGTTCGGTCCGCAGCAGCAAGGCAAACGTGCCTGCTGTCAGGAAGACGCCCGTAAGCACGATCAGGTACATGATCCCGATGCGCTTGTGGTCGACGGACGACAGCCAGGACCACAGCCCTTTCTCGTCCGTCAGGTAGTTACCGTCGTGGTGGTCGTCCCCATGCGCGACAGCCGCTGCGTCGGCAGCGGGCGTCGTGTGAGGTCCTTTTGTGGCGATAGTAGCCATGTCGGGAGGGTGGTTGTGCAGAGGTGGAGAGCGGCTGGTAGCGCGCGGATGTCCGTAGCGCGGACGGTGGACACCGTGGATGTGGCGTAGGGGCGATTCATGAATCGCCCTTACTGAAACGCTGGTGGTCTATTCCAGCGTTTTGATGTAAGCGATCAGGGCGGTCAGTTGCCAGTCGGGAAGCGACGCGTACGTGGATGGCATGTTGTTGCCAAACCCTTCGACGATTTTAGCAGACGGCATAAGGATCGACTCGCGCAGGTAGTTCTCGTCGACTACGACAGGCCCAGCGCTCGTCTGGTGCGCCTGCTGTCCGTACAGGCCTGCCCACGTCGGACCGGACATACGACTACCGTCAATCGAGTGGCACTGCGTACAGGCATTCTTGCTCGCTAGGATGCGTCCCTGCTCGGGAAGCGGAAGCTCCTGCAGGTCGCCCGCGCCGCCGCTGTCGACCCAATCGCTGAATTCGTTCTGATCGACGACGTGAATCTTGGCGACCATCCCACTGTGCTGCGTGCCACAGTATTCGGTGCAGAAGATGTCATAGACGCCTTCTTTGGTCGCTTCAAACCAGACCGAGGAGTACCGCCCGGGAATCACGTCCTGCTTGACGCGGAAGGCAGGGATGTAAAACGAGTGCAGCACATCGGACGAGTGCATGATCATGCGGACAGGGCGACCAACGGGCACGTACATCTCACCGGCTGTCGAAAAGCCTTCAGGGTAGGTGAAATTCCAACCCCACTGGTAGCCCTCGGCGCTGATCTCATACGCGTCCGGCGGAGCGACCTGCAGCTTGATAAAGCTCTGGAATCCCCACGTGAAGACGAGCAGTACGAGAATCGTCGGCACGACAATCCACGTCGCTTCCAACACGACGCTCTCTTTGAACGGCGCGGGGCGGTCGGCAGGGCTGCGGCGGCGGTACTTCCACACGAAGTAGAGCATACCGCCCACGACGAGTAGGAAGAGGATCAGGCTCGTGTAGTTGACGAAAGTGAACAGCGCGTC
>CAXBBB010000448.1:0-3096 GCA_963973615.1 uncultured Rhodothermales bacterium
CCCGACGCGATCCGCCCGACGCAGCAGTTCTCGCCGATCTCGCCCAAAACAAAGCGACCGAAAAGCACCACCGCCTGCTCTCCGACGACCTCCTCAGCGCCGACTACGCCTCTTCTCACCTCGACGTAGCCGAGGCCTGGGAGTGGCTGCGCGCATGGCTCAAAACGAGCGCATCGTAGAGCCAGAATCGTCTCGCCTAGCTTCTCATCCCGCGGCCGACAGACTCGGGATAATGCAGCGCTACTCGTCCTCAGCACGCGGCTTCTTGCCCGGCCACACGCACAAGTCGTACACCGGACACCGCTCGCACGCCGGATTGCGCCAATAACAGCAGCGCTGACCGTGAAGCATCAACGCTTCGTGGTGGTCGTAGACGGTTTGCGCGTCCCAATCGGCTGGCAGCAGGTCAGCGAGCAGGTCGTGCGACGGGCCGACGGCGACGTTCTCCCCGATCAGCCCGAGCCGCTGCGCCACACGGTGATGATGGCTGTCGACGGGCAGCGCGGCGATGCGCAGATTGCTGAACAGTAGGACGGCAGCGCTCGTTTTCGGACCGACGCCTTTGATCCGTTCGAGCCACTTGCGCGCTTTGGCGGCGGGCCAATCGGCCAGGGCGCCGAGCGAGAGCCCGTCGGTTTCGGGCGTGTCGCGGATGGCGCGCAGGACGTGCTGAATGCGTGGCGCTTTCTGCTCGGGCCACGTGGCGGCGGAGATGGCGGCTTCGACCTCGTCCGTCGGCGCTTCGATGACCCCCTCCCACGTCGGAAAGCGTGTGCGGAGCGATTGGTAGGCGCGCCCGCTGTCGGCGTTCTTGGTGCGGTGTGAAAGCAACGCCGACACGAGTTCGCTCAGCGGGTCCTTGTCTGAGAAGTAGGCAATAGGGCAACCGTACGCCTTGCACAGCCGCTCATGAACAACGAGTGCTCGCGCACGAAGAGCCTCAGAATCAGCGAAAGCAAGGTCAAACAGGGTGGACATGCTCCTATCACGCAGGCACGACGAACGCTGTTCAACAGACGCGACATCGGTACGGATGCGTCGATTAGGTATCGCGGAGGAGGAGCCGAACTCGTTTTGCCTCCGCTGTCCCCATAGCCGACACAGAGAGCGGCCCACTCATGCGCGGTTGCACACGCCCAGAGACAAGTAGGCTAGAAAATATCGACCAGGTCGAGGTGACGCAGGTAGCGACCGGGACTCTCGCGAAAGTCGCGCATGAGCAGGTCGAAGTCGGTCAGCGTCGAGTCCAAGCGGAGGTAGAGCGTCGAATCACCGAGCAGGCTGGCGATGTTGCCTCTGCCGCTGCCCACAAATAGGGAGTCGAGGCGCTGCGATGAGCGGGTCAGGGCCTGGAGGCCGGGTTGCAAGTCGGCCAGCGTCTGGTCGGCTCTGGACGACGCGTTGGCGAGGCTACGCAGGATGGCGGCGAGCGAGTCGGCGTTGGCCTCGGAATCTCGGGCGAGGGCGGCGGTGAGCACTTCGGTGTTGGCCGTGATTCGGTCGATGCGGCGCTCCTGCGACTCGGCGATGCGCGTCAAGGCGGCGGTCGCGCGCGACAGTTCGGCGAGCGTCTGACGCAGGTCGCCGTTGGGATCCGCGAGCAGGCGTTCGGTCGCCGAGAGCGTCGCCGGGGCCGTTGCCGTCAGCGTGTCGACTCGGCCCAGCAGGAGAGGTCCGGACTCTTCAGCCCGGCTCAGAAGCGTGGGAGTGGGGTCGGTTTGAATCTCCGATCCGTCGGGCAGCAGTGGAGCGCCGGGCGACGGTGCCTCCAGGTCGAGCGTGACGCTTCCCAGCGCTGCGACACCACCGACAGTCGCCAGCGTGCCCTGCATGATCGGCGTTCCGTCGTTGACCGTCAGATCGACCTGCACTCGGCTCGTCTGCGCGTCGAACGAGACCTGGGTGACGCGTCCGACGGGCACGCCGTTGAGCTTGACCTCTGATCCGGCGACCAGTCCGCCCGTCTGCTCCATCCGCACGAAATACGAGTCGACGCCTGCGAACAGCGGCAGTCCGTCGAAAAAGCGGACGCCGAGCAGTACGACGATCAAGGTGGCGACGAGGGCGAGGCCGACGAGGACTTCGGTTCCGAGTTTGGAGCGCATCAGGTCGTGGTAGAGGTAAGGTCGGGGCGGCCGATCTGGTATTCGCTGGCCCGCACGAACGCGAGCAAGATTTCGTCCGTCGCGCGGTGCAAGTCGGCGGGCGTTCCGGTCCAGTGCAGCGTGCCTTCGTGGACGAACGCGATCCGGTCGGCTACGGTCAGGACCGCGTGCATGTCGTGCGTGACGACGACGCTCGTGATGCCCAGCGTGTCGGACAGCCGGGTGATGACTTCGTTGACGGTGTCGGACGTTTGCGGGTCGAGCCCGCTCGTCGGTTCGTCGTAGAGGATGTAGCGCGGTTCGAGCGCGATAGCCCGAGCGAGGGCGGCGCGCTTCTGCATCCCGCCGCTGATCTGGCTCGGTTTTCTATCTGCAGCCTCCCTCATGAGTACCAGATCGAGGCAGACAGCGACGCGCTCGGCGACCTGTGCGGGCGTCATGCGAGTAAACATCTCCAACGGAAACGCGACGTTTTCGGCGATGGTCTCCGAGTCGAACAGCGCGCCGCCCTGGAACAGCATCCCGAAGCCTTGCCGGATTTTGCGCAGTTCGCGGTACGAAACCGTCGTCAAGTCGTCGCCATCGACGCGGACCGTGCCGACATCTGGCTTGAGCAGACCGATCAGATGCTTCATCAGCACGCTCTTACCCGAACCACTTCGGCCGATGATCGCCAGTGTCTCGCCGTCGCGCACATCGAGGTTGATGTCGTACAGCACCTGAACGCCGTCGAACGATTTGCAGAGGTTGCGGACTTCGATCATGGCATTGATGCGATGTACGGTCGCGCAATGGGTAGTGGTTTTGACCCTACTACCATCCCTTTCAATCGTCCTCCCTGCGAAGGCAGGGATCCACAACTGCTTCCCACGCGACATCTTGCGGAAACCCAGTCGGACTTATTGATCGTGCTGATTGTCCTATTCGTCCTTTTGCCTTGACCCCCGATCGGAGTCGAGGGCAGGCACAAAAGAACCAAAAAGTCAAGGCT
>CAXBBB010000449.1:0-3094 GCA_963973615.1 uncultured Rhodothermales bacterium
GCGGTGTGCGCTTGGGCCAGCAGCGGGTAGACGACAGCGGCCAGCCCGAGCACGCCCAGCATGACGCCACGCAGGCGCAAGTCCGAGCGCGGAACCCAGCGCCACGCCACGACCGCGACGGCGATCCCGAAGGGCACCAGTTGCAACGCCTGATCTCCGCCCGTCACTAACTCGGCGACCGAGGCGACACCTGCAACGAGCGCAAGAACGACGGGAGGTACGTCGCCCTGGGTCGCTAGCCGTACGCCTGACGCGGCAATGAGCACTAATCCGAGTGCCAGCGTCAACCCCGAGGCGTAGACGAACAGGTGCAGCAGCGGGGGGACCAGGGGAGCACGGGCGAACAGGTCGAGCGTCGCGTCCAGCACGACACGTTCGGCGATGCGCGCCAGTAACCATCCCGAGGCTGCCACCACCACCAGCGCCACTGCCCACGCCAGCACGCGCCTCCAGGCCGAACGCCACACGGTCGTAGTGCGCGCGAGCAGCCCCCATCGCAGCGTCAGTCCGGCGGCGAGGAAGACGAGTGCGGTCAGCATCAGATCGCCCGACGAGCGGAGCAGACCGCCGCCAAATGTCGTCGCGAAGTGCGTCGGGTCGAAGAGCGGCGCCAGCGGCGTCGTGATCGCGCGCCCCATTTGCCAGCGGCCCGGTACGTCCCACTCATGCACCAGCAAGCGAAGCCCGACCAGCCCCCCGACGACCAGCAACGCACGTCCCAGCGACGGATGCCGACGAGCGTGCATCACCAGCGCCGCCAACGCGCACAGGCCGAGCAACAGCAGCCACAACGCGTTCCAATCGCCGAAGGCGCGGTCTTGGGCTCGGAGCAACGTCTGAGGCGACGACGCCTCGGCTACGAGACGGGCGATGGGCGTATCGCCAAGAGTTACCACCTCCCCCTCGTCGTACGTCGGCGGATGCAACGCCAGCGCTGTCTGCGTGCTGCGCGCCAGATCGTCAGTCAGCCGGTACGGACGGAGAAACGAGTTACGCACTGGCGGCTCGGCCCGGACCACCTGCACGACGCGCACCCGCCCAGCATCGCCCACATCAGCCCACGCCACCAGCGCATCGCGTAGCGGTCCCTCGCGCACGAGTTGGACCGGTGGAAGCAGGGGCGCGACCGCCTGCTCGCGTCCTATCGCGGGCGCGAACGGATCGCCGTTCCACCCCAGAAGCGTTCCATCCTGCGCGTAGACTTCGACCGTCGTCCGTGGGGAGAGGTGCTCCCTGCCCAGCCGGTCCATTATCGCCTGCCCATCGCCTCCGACCAATGCGCGCGACACCTCGGCATCGTCGGCAATTGCCGTCGCACGTTGGCCCACGGTTTGAGCGCGGTATAGCAGCAAATCGGCGGTTTGCCGAGTGGCGTCGGCCAGGTGATCGGCCTGCATTTCGGCCACGCGAGCCGCCGACCGATCCGACGTCCATCGCTGCATTGCCATCGTCAAACCGACGAGGACGAGCAAAACGCCCGCGCAAATGGCGAGCAGGCGGTTAGGACGATGAATCACGGGCCATAGCGAGAGTCGAGCCAAGCTACGCGCGCCGATCGGGGTAGATCGACAACGTGCATCCCACTCACCGCTCCATTAGGTGAAGCGCGTTGACCTCCCAACTCCCAGACTCGGAACGCACGAACCGCGCCGTCACATCGACCTCTCCCTCGTCGTGGACGAGCACGCCCGACGCCATCAACGCTCCCGACATGCCCTCGGTGTGACGCATGAATCGGATCAGACGTGGGGGATGGTCGCCCAGCCACGTGTCCAGCACATAGGCCACCTGAGCGCGTGTGTAGACGGTCGTCTCCCCATCCAGCGTCAAGTCGACTTGCTCGGTACACATCTGAGAGAGGGCCGACACGTCACGCGACGAAAGCGCACGAGCAAGCGCATCGGAGGGCTGAACAATGGTCTGAACGCGGTTTCCGGATGCACTCATTGCACGCGGCTTCTGAGCCGACGCCGGGCCCGTAATCAAGAGGGTCAGCAGAAAGAGAAAGGCGGAAGAACGCATAGCCGTAACACTCGGAGAGTCAACCGGTTACCCGCAAACGCCGCGCCGGATGCCCAGGGCACCCCGATCTCGCCGCTTGCACGCCGCATCCGCAGTCTCGAACGACAGCATTCTCTGCCCGCAGCTTGACTTGACTACGTGCGAGCGCGCATCGCCCAGTGTTTCGTCAGCTACTCGCCGCGATCATGCCCAAAATGCCGCCCCGGATCATCGCAACCGATATGGCGGCTAGGAAGAGGCTCGCGATTTTAGCGATGGCCTTCGATGCGTTACGCCCCAGAAAGCTCATGATGAAGGGGCCGCCGACGAAGGCGATCAGCACGATCGCCAGGTTGACGAACAGCGCCGTCAGCGTCGGAACGTAGCCAAACTGCTGCTGCGACACGATGATCGTCGTGATGGCTGCCGGCCCGATCGTGAGCGGAATGCCCAACGGGACGATGCCGATGTCGTGGTCTTCGTCTTCGCTTTCGCTCTCGTCAGCGGGCGAACGACGCTTCAGGTCGCTGAAGAGCAGGTCGCTCGTCGAGAGCACGAGTAGGATCAGCCCACCGCCGACGCGCAGGTCGTTGACCGTGATGCCCAGCGTGTTGAAAATGATCTCGCCCGTAAACAGGATCGCCACGGCGACGATGAAGGCCGTCGTAACGGCTTTGACGGCCAACCGGCGACGCGACTGTTCGGTCATCTGGTCGCTGAAGCTGATAAACAGCGGCAGGATACCCAGAATGTTGACGGCGACGAATAGCGGCAAGAACGCTGCCAGCGTGTCGGAAAGGAAAACGTCCACAGAGGAGACCGATCTACGATGTGAGAGGGAGGGCACCGGCGTCAATCGCCGGGCGTTGCATCGAATTATACTACTCTGCCCGAAGCGTGCCTGACGATGCAAATTACCTCACTCCGAATCGCCTTTCCGACCCCGCGCGCAACCTTCGCCCCCCGTTCGAGCCGCCTTCGTACTCTCCTGATTCTGCTACTGGCGCTCACGACGTCCGCGTGCGAAGTGCCACAGGGCGAGGTGTCGACCGATGACGGCGGGCCCACTCCGATTCCCTTTCAACGTGTCGGA
>CAXBBB010000450.1:0-3087 GCA_963973615.1 uncultured Rhodothermales bacterium
GCGACGCGGCGGACAGCGTGTTCTACGCGCCGACGCTACCCGAAACCGGAACCGTCTTCCGCATCCTCACGCGCAACACACCGGGGCAGGCGCCGATTCTAGCTGGTCCCCAGGACGGCACCCGGTTCAACCGCTCGGCTCGCCTGTTCTGGCAGATCCCGGACGACGCGCCGAGCATCCGCCTCCAGGTGGCGACCGACGACGGATTCGCAGACCTCCACGTCGACGCGGCGCTTCCCAGGCGGACTACCAGCGCTGTCCTGGACACGCTCGACGCCGGAGTCTATTTCTGGCGCGTGCGCGTCGGCTACGACGGAGGAAACCGGCTGTGGAGCCGCACTGCCTCATTCTCGGTCGATGGTACCTCCACGGCCGATGCCCCCGTCGAATCACCCCAATCGCTGACGCTGCTGTCTCCAGCACCACACCCCGTCAGCGGACCTAGCCGGTTGCGCTTTTACCTGCCGCAGTCGTCAGACGTGCGGATGGAAGCCTACGACCTGATGGGCCGCCGCGTGGCTGTCCTCTCCGAAGGTGCGCAACCACAGGGATGGCGCGATGCGGCGTGGCCCGAGGGTCTGAGCGCGGGCGTCTATCTGGTGCGATTGCGCGCGGGGGCAGAGACGCAGACGCGGCAGGTCGTCGTGGTGCGGTAAAGCGAAACGCGCAGAAGTAGCCGCCGGGCGCGTGGGAGACATCTCGTGCGCCCGGCTCATTTTCGTGTGGCAGCGTCGACGGTTGAGCGCTCGGCATGCCGATCTATCCGCTCGCTGCGACGGTTGACGGACTCGGACGCTTCTGTGACCTGCGCCGCGGATGCGTTTGCGGATATACTGAATACGCACCCACGCCGCTCGCTCATGCGCCACCTCTACTATATCGTCCTGGCCTTTCTGGTAACAGCACCGGACGCGTTTGCCCAAACAGCAGGAAATTGCCAGAGAACCGGTACGGCGACTGCCGAACTCGACGTCAACAACGTGAAGGCACGGCTCTACAACGACGGCGCGCTGTTCTGGAAGGGTGCCGGCAGTGTCTACGAAGTGCCCAAAGGCGAAGGCGTCGACGCGCTCTTTTCCTATGCGCTCTGGATCGGCGGAAAGGTGGACGGAGAGCCGCGCGTTTCGGCGAGCGCGTACGGACCGTGGGAGATGTGGCCCGGCCCCCTCGACGCATCGGGCAGCCCCGCCGATCCGACGTGCCGCGTATACGACCGCATCTGGACCGTCTCGGCCAACGACATCGCCGCGTATGACGAAACCGGCGTGGGCACCGACGACCTGATCGACTGGCCGACGGGCCTGGGTGCTCCGACTTCGATTTCTGCCGCATCCGACGGACTCGATAACGATGACGACGGGCAAATCGACGAGCCGGGCGAGCGAGCGCCACTCGACGTGATGGATCAGCCGCTTGTCGACCGGAAGGATCGCGTGATCGACCTAGCGGCAGGGGAGCGGCCTGACTTGGTTGGCGACCAGATGTCGTGGTGGGTGATGAACGATGTCGCCGGGCCGCATGCGGCATCTAATAGGTTTTCCAAAACGAGGCCCATCGGTCTCGAAGTCCACGTGACAGCCTACGCGCATGCCGTCGCCGGACCGCTCGCCAACACGACGTTCTATCGCTACCGCCTATTCAACCGCAGTCCGTCTACAGTCGACTCCACCTACCTCGGTTTTCAGTCTGATACGGGCTTGGGCTTCGGGCGTGACGATTACGTCGGATCGGATACGACGCTAGGGATGGCGTTCGTCTACAACAAGGACAACTTCGACGAGAGCAACAGCTTTTGGGCGGGATATGGAGTAGCGCCACCCGCGCTGGGCTTCTCGTTCGTCGGCCAGAGTTGGGAGCCAGTACCGACGCAGAAGCACGGTCTGGCCACGTTCATGCAGCACAATCACGATGCTCCACCATACGGACATCCTCTCAAGCCCGCTGATTTCTATGGCTATCTGAAAGGTGAGTGGCCAACCGGAGAGCCGATCCGTGAGTGTGGAGGAGGCTACCAGACGGCGCATTATTACGAATGCACTGCCTTCTCCGATTCGATAGCGACGACGCGCTTCATGTACGCGGGGGATCCGGTGTCTCCACAGCCGTTCTGGAGTCAGCGTGATCTCTTTCCTATACCCGGACGGCAACAGGCATACGGAGAGAATCTCTCAGACAATTTCTCTATCCAAAGCACGGGACCGTTTACGCTTGAGAGTGGAGCGATGTACGAAGTCACCGTAGCTATCGTGTGGAGCCGAGGGGTGGATCACCTCGACTCGATCACGCGGCTCCGCGCTGACATGGCTGAAGTGCAGGCGACGTATCGGAATCCGCCCGAACCAACCGTACCACCCGAAGTGCCGCAGTTGATCGCACCGGCTTCGGGAGCGGTCCTCTCGGGTGGACGCGACGTGCGTTTCGGCGTCGTGCGCCCTTCGATCTACACGATTGTTCAGGTGCAGGTCGCACGCAACGAGGCGTTCTCCGAAGGTGCTCAGATTCTCCCTGAGACGACCGCTCGCCTAGCGCCTGGCACTTATTACGCCCGGACGCGCGCCATCAGTGGGACGACAGCGAGTGCGTGGTCAACTTCCGTCCCGTTCAGCGTATCAGCTGATGAGTTGATCTACGACTCCGAGATCTTCGAGAGCTTTGAGACCGTCGCCAACGCGTCCGGCCGGCTCGTTCCACCCGAGCCAGCTGCTTCAGCCAACTTCGGATTTCCGACGCCGGGTGGCACCAACCCGACGGACGCTCAGCAGGTCGGCCCAGCGCGGTGGCTGATCTCAAGTGGAGGAGGCATCACCTATCGAAGTTTCATCGACCGGACGACGCGTAACGGCCTCAACTTCGAAGCGCTGAGTTTCCGCGATCTGGAGATTCGATTCACGGATCGTGGATCGGTGGCCTATACAAACTATGGAGCCAAGAGCGCAGTCGATGTGCCGTTCGAGTTGTGGAGCATCGGATCGAATACTCCGGACGATGCATCGGACGACGTGCGCCTGATCCCCATCCTGCTCGACGTAGATGACGACGGCACCTTCAACCTGTCGACGCTCGATTCTCCGATCTCGTCGGGACCAG
>CAXBBB010000451.1:0-3077 GCA_963973615.1 uncultured Rhodothermales bacterium
TCGCGTCCGACGTCGAGGACCGGAGAAAACGTCCACGGCACGCCGGTCGCGCCGGTCTCGCGCGCCGTTACCGCTCCGGCGACGCGCGCCAGTTCGCGGTTGAAGGTTGCGCCGAGCGCCAGGTTGTGCGGAAAGAGTGTGCCGCCCTGCACGTAGTTAGCGCCGTGGACCGCGTCGACGCCGTAGAGAATCGGGATGCCCAGCCGCGTCTCCTCGGTCGCCACGCGCTGCACCTGGGTGAGAATGCCACGCCACGTAGGCACGTCGTAGCCGTGGCTGACGACGTTGAGCATCGACCCCAGATGATAGTCGACAAGCGCGCGGCGCAGGCTGTCCGGGTCGAGGTCCCACTCTTCGTACGCACCGCTTGCCGCCGCCTCAGCTTGAGCCGTCGGCCCCGCGACCGAGGTGCCCTGAGCCCGCGTCACTGCCTGGAGGGTGAGTTGCGTCATCTGTCCAACCTTCTCCTCGACGGTCATCCGCGCCAGCAGATCGTCGACGCGGGCGTCGAGCGGCGCGGTGGCCTGCCGGTAGAGCGCATCAGCGGGCGGCGAGGCCTCCGCAGCCTTCTGCGCACCAACGTTCGGCGCGACCAGCAGGGCGAGGAGAAGGACGAGCACATGCCGGTGGGGCGATGCAGAGCGTACAGCTAACGAGATCGAGTTCATGAGCCAAGTCGATTCTAATGAGGGTTCTAGCGACACCGTTCCGCATGATAGGAGGACAAAGGTAGACGCGAAAACCTTTTCCTCCGATCGAGGGATGTACGAAGCGGGACAGATCACCGCATCACGGACAGTGCAAGGGCTACCTTTGCGAGCGCCCCCGACCGCCTCGCCCCAACCTGATGCCCGCTTCTGACCTCCTCACCATCGGCATCGCCCAGATCGCTCCGGTCTGGCTCGACCGCGACGCCACACTCGACCGCGTCGTCGACCTGATCCGCGAAGCTGCCGATGCAGGCTGTGGGCTGGTCGCGTTCGGCGAAGCGTTTGTGCCGGGCTATCCGTTCTGGATCAGCGAGACCGATGGCGGGCGCTTCGAGTCCAGCGTCCAGAAAGACTTTCACGCACACTACGTCGATCAGGCTGTCGAAGTCGCCGCCGGGCACCTGGATGGAGTGTGCGATGCGGCGCGTGAGGGAAATGTGGCGGTCTACCTCGGCATCATCGAGCGAGACCGCGCGCATGGACAGAGCATCTTCGCTTCGCTGGTCTACATCGACCGACAAGGCGTCATCGGCTCGGTTCATCGCAAGCTGAGACCGACGTACGAAGAGCGCCTGTCGTGGGCGCCGGGCGACGGGCATGGCCTGCGCACGCACCGGCTCGACGCGTTCACTGTCGGCGGGCTGAACTGCTGGGAAAACTGGATGCCACTGGCACGCGCTGCACTCTACGGACAGGGCGAAGACCTGCACGTCGCCGTGTGGCCCGGCAGCACCCGCAACACGCACGATCTGACGCCTATCCTTGCCAAAGAGGGACGCAGCTATGTTCTGTCCGTAGCACCGCCGCTGCACATGACCGACGTACCCGACGGCGTGCCGCACCGCAATCTGCTACTGGCAGCGGGCGTCGACGTATTCGCCCAAGGCGGATCATGCCTAGCTGCGCCGGACGGGTCGTGGGTCATCGCGCCGACCGAGGGAGCGCCGGGCCTGCTCACCGCGCAAATCGACCACGCGTGGGTGCGACGCGAGCGGCAGAACTTCGACCCGTCCGGCCACTACAGCCGCCCTGACGTGACACGCTTGGTCGTCAACCGGCAACGCATCGGCACGGTCGATCTGAGTGAGTAGGGCGGGGCGATCTCTGCTCCTGTTCGCACTCGCCTCCGTCTTGGTCGGAGGATGCGGCGGCGATCTGGGTACCGTCTCGGCGCGTGTGGAGATGGTCCAGCTTCGCGCTGCTCGGAGAGCGCCGATAGCGTCGGTCACCTACGCGTTCGACTTCGAGGGGCGACACTACCGAGACCAATCCGATGCCCCTCGCCGCCTTTGGAGACTCGAACGGGGCGACACGATTCTGATCCAGATCCGCTCGCTCGACCCGCTGCGCACGAAAATCGTTTCGGTGCCGCACCGGATTCCCACCTCATCGCAGCCGCTAAGCCCACTCCGCATCCGCGTCGAGGACGATTCAGCCTACGTCACGACGCCGGACACCGCCTACGCGATTTCCCGCGACTCGACAGGCGGTTCTGAGTAGGACACGCTGACGCTATCAGCCGACACCACACGATGCAGCGCCCGGACGCGCCACGCCGTCCAACGACGCGATGCGGTCCAGCCGAACCGAGCCCACACCGTCGACCTCGGCCCAGTCAGCACCGTCGCGGGCGCCTACGTCGAGGATGCGCGCGGTCATAGACGCGCCGTCCGTCAGTTCGAGCGCGACGGCCTCTCGGCGCATCGCGGCAGTTTCGACCCGGTCGTAGAAACCGCAGTCGATGGGCGTGTAGACGTCGGACATAGGGTAAGCGCTTGATCGACCCCGCTACGCCTCGACCAAACAAGTCGATCCGCGTTAGCCGATGACCTCTTTGGCAGCGTCGGCGAGGACAGACATCCCTTCGTCGATTTCGCTCTTCGTGATCGTGAGCGGCGGGCGGAAGCGGATGCTCGACATGCCGCACCCCAGGATGGCGACGCCCCGGTCGAAGCACGCATCCGCGATGGCGTTGCGGGTCTGCGCATCGGCGACGGTGAAGGCGCAAAACGTGCCCTTGCCGCGGACGTTGGTGAACGGGAAGCGCTCGGCCAACCCAAGCAGTTGCTCTTTCAGATAGGCGCCCGTTTCTGCTGTATGGGCGACCAAGTCGTCGGCTTCGATGATCTCGAGGATGCGGTCGAATCGCACCATGTCGACCAGGTTGCCGCCCCACGTCGAGTTGATGCGGCTCGACGTTTCGAACACGTGCCCGTTGACCTCTTCGATCTTGCGACCGGCGAGAATGCCGCACACCTGCGTCTTTTTGCCGAACGCCAGAATATCCGGCTCGACGCCCAGCGTCTGGAACGCCCAAAAACTGCCCGTCGCGCCGACGCCCGTCTGGACCTCGTCGAAGATCAGCAC
>CAXBBB010000452.1:0-3071 GCA_963973615.1 uncultured Rhodothermales bacterium
CATGGAGGCCGGGAATCTGAGCCTGTTGCTACCGATGCGAGCGGGTGTGCGTTCCTATGTGATGCGTCTGTATCGGCACTGCTCAAACGTATACACGCCCGGGTCAACTTCAAGGCTGACCGGGGCGTGTATACGTTTGACTTTCAGGTTATCGCGTAACTACCAAGCGCGAGGTCTGAATGCCACCCTGTACCTGTGCGCGGACGAAGTAGACGCCAGTGGGCAGTTCTGCCGCAAGTGGTAGCGCGTGTCGACCTGATGGTAACGTCCCGTCGTGCAGGACTGCGAGAACGCGTCCGAGAGAATCGTGGACCCGTACGGAAGCATGTCCGGCCTGATCGAGATCCAGCCAAGCCGTTGCTGCGGACTGGGCAGGGTTGGGACGCACGTCGAGGGAGAAGCCGGTCGGCGCGACGGACAGTTCGACTAGCGAGCTATACTCGTACGCACCGTCGAGGTCGATTTGCCGGAGGCGAAAGGCATGTATACCTGGAGCTAGGCTCGAAACAGTGAAGCGATAGGATTGAGCCTCGAGCGTCGTGCCTGCTCCACGAACGAAGCCAACTCGTTCGAACGGTCCGTCTGCATCCGTTTGATGCTCGACCTCGAAGCCGGAGTTGTTCGTCTCGCCAGCAGTTTGCCAGATTAGCCGAGCTTCGGTCCCGCTGGTTTGACCGGTGAACGAGGTGAGTTCGACGGGAAGCACCGATGTTGCCTGTACACGGATGTCGTCGAAGCTCATCGCCTCTTGCGGCCCGAACGATTCGATGCGGATGCGCACGACCATAGATGTCCCCGAGACCGTAGTACCTGCTCGTGTGTCGAGATCGTAACTGAACAGCTGCATGGCGGTAGAAAGAGCAGGCTCTCCTCCCTCTACTGAGCCGTTCAGGTTGGCGTCGTGGTGCAGAGCCCCACCGGTCGGAGCGGCGCCTACCGCTCTGCCGACCGTCACAAATGCCCCACCGTCGATGGAATACTCGAGCCGAAGTCCATCCATATTCTCGTAGCGAGTTGAGAGTGTATTGGACGCCCCAATCCGCCAACTGATGGAAATCCCGACCGCGTTCGTGATGTTGAGCGGGTCGAGTTGAAGGTATAGCGGGTCCGAATAACCGGCCCCATCTACATCCTCCAGGCCAATGAGGTTGGAGCCGTTGAAGCCCGAGTACGCTGCGTCAGTACTAGCGGCAGAAATGGTGCCTGCCGAACCGCGGAGCACATAGTCGGAGCCTACCTGTCTGAACGCATCATCCGTCGTACCAATGCCGTTATTCAGCGTGTATCCGCTGAAGTCCGCGCCCTCGAAATCCTGTCCTCCTAGCAGAGTTTGGGCCGAAGCGGGTAGAGCTCCGAGAGTGAATGCTAGAAAAACAAGCGATAGGTGATGCGTCATAAAAATGAGAGAGTGAGAGAGTGAGAGAGTGACCGAACATACGGGCCTTACTTCACTCCTCACGTGACAAACGCTACACCATATGCACTGTACGCTATTTCAGGGAGCATGCGCTGGTTGCCGGATAGATGACGGAAGAAAAGGGCCTTCCAAAGGGGAGGAATGTTCTCTATTTTGCGGTATGCAAGCTCCCGACTACCTCTCGACTGATCACCTGGACAAACTGATCGCTTCCGCTTTTGCCGAAGACCTGGGCGAACGCGGCGACGTGACGACGATCAGTACGATCCCTGAAGACACGCAGGCGACCGCCACCTTCTTGCTCAAAGCCGACGGCATTGTCGCCGGAATCGACGTAGCCAATCGCATCTTCGCCCACCTCGATTCCGAGGTGACGACCGAGTGGACGGTGGACGATGGCGAAAAGGCCAAGGCCGGGACGCGCATCGGAACGGCGAGAGGAGCGGCGCGCAGTCTGCTCGTTGCCGAGCGGTTGGCGCTCAACGTGACGCAGCGAATGAGCGGCATCGCGACGGAAACGGCTCGCTACGTCGCTGCTGTCGAGGGGACCAGCGCGCAGGTACTCGACACTCGTAAGACGGCGCCCGGATTGCGGGCGCTCGACAAGTGGGCGGTTGCGTTAGGAGGCGGGTCGAACCATCGTATCGGTTTGTATGACCGCATCTTGATCAAGGACAATCACATCGCCGCTTGCGGTGGCATCGCCCAAGCCATCCACGCCGGAGCCAAGTGGCGCGATGCGAATGCGCCCGACCTGCAGATCGAATGCGAAGCCAGAACGCTGCGCGAAGTTCGCCTCGCTGCGGCGACGGGACTGCTCGATTACCTCCTGCTCGACAACTTCGCCCGGATGGAAGACGGAATCCTCAACGTCGCTCCACTCGAAGCCGCTCTCGCTGAAGCCCGCGCGCACGATCCCGAGATTCGCACGGACAAGCGCATTCAGACCGAAGCTTCGGGCAACGTCCGGCTCGAAACCGTCGGTGAGATCGCTCGGACGGGCGTCGACTTCGTGTCCGTCGGCGCGTTGACGCACAGCGTGACGGCCCTCGACATCTCGCTCAACATCGACCTCGTCTGAGTCGACGTTCTCCAACGAAAAAGGGAGCCTGCCCGATCGGACAGACCCCCTGTTGGGATGCGCGGTGTCGCGTCACACGAGTGTGTTACAGCAGTTCGATCCGAACGCGGGCCGTGCCCTTGTTGACGAAACTCAAGTCAGCAGCGGCGCTCTCGGACAGGTCGAGGATTCGGTTGCCGTGATACGGGCCACGGTCATTGACGCGTACGATGACGCTTTTGCCATTAGCGATGTTCGTCACTCGGACGACCGAGCCGAGCGGGAGCGTACGGTGTGCTGCCGTCGGAAGCGACGAGTCGAACGATTCGCCGTTAGCTGTCGATCGGCCTTCGAAGCCCTCGCCGTAGAAACTGGCGGCGCCCTGCTGGTGCAGCTTGCCCTCGTGCATCTCAAAGTCCGAAGGGTTAAAGTCTCCGGCCTTCTTCAACACGGTCGGCGTCGTAAAAGGAACAGCAACGGCTTCTGACCACTCGACGAGGCGAGCAGGCATCTCAGGACCAGCGGCAGTCGCAGGGCGCTCGTCAGTTCCAACACGCTCAACGGCGTCGGGCGATGAAGGAAGAGCGGTCTGGA
>CAXBBB010000453.1:0-3065 GCA_963973615.1 uncultured Rhodothermales bacterium
ACGCCGCCCACACGAGCACCATCGACGAAGCCGACATGAGCAAGCAGTCGTTCATCACCACGCGCCCTCTTCCCACCTGATACGAGTAGATCGCGTTCGCGAGGATCGCCTGGTAGTTGAGGATGTTGCGCAGTGCGACGAAGACGATTACGGCCAGCAGCGCGCCCATCAGGATCGGTATGCTCTTCTCGTGCCGTACGCACAGCGTCCTGACGGGGAAATAGATGGCCAGCATCAGCAGCGTGTACCACTCTTTGAGCGACGCTACTATAGAGGTGCCGTATAAAGGTGCCCAAAGCATGGAGAGTGTAGCGCCCGCCAGAAACAGGAAAATGGCCTTGTCGACGAGTGTCGGAAGTATCGGTTTGCCGCGCAGCAGCGCTCGAACGGTCCACGTCGTGAGAAAAGCCCCAAAGTAGAGAGCATAGAGCACCTCGCCTATTCCCAGTCCTTCTTCCGTTTCCACGATCAACCCCAAGCCCATGACAGCCACTAAAATGCTCGCTACGGGGCGGCGGAGTAACCAAATTCCAGCCGGTACGCCCAGCAGTAAGATCAGAGGCAGCAAGGGCGAGGCCGGGCGTAGGTCACCGGCCCACAGGGCGGCACCGACCATCCCCAGCGCAGTAGCTGCCAGCACGATCGCCCACTTCCACGGCAGGGCATGAGGCAGAGTCGAGGCTAGAACGCTACGCATGGGGCGTCGCGTGGAGCCGCTCGCGCAGGTAGGGAGCATGGCGCGTCCAGGCGTCGGCAAGCAGGACGAGGACGGAGGCGACGAGGATTGTCGAGAGCACGATCACGATCAACAACACGCTGCGTCGCGGCCACGCTTTCTTGGCTGGAGCAACGGCGGGGTCGACGACCTGGAGAGCTTCGCTTTGCTGCTCTTCCTGCATTCGCGCCGTCTCGAGCATTGGAGCGATGGCTTCGATCGTGGCTCGCTCTATCGTCAGGTCGCGTTCGAGTGCGAGGTACTGCCGTACGACCGTCGGCATCTGCTCTTGCGGGACGGGAAGGAGTTGGCTCGAACCACTGAGTTCGGCATCAAAGCGGCGCTGCGCTGACGCAATGGCTTGAGCATAGGCGCGAACACGCGGGTTGTCTTCTCCAAACTGCTGTTCCATCGCGGCAAACTCTACCTCCCGTCGGGCTAGATCGCCGCTCACGCTTCCCATCTGGGTAAAGAAAGCCTGCGTCTGTGCGTCGACGTCGTAGATCCCATACTGCTGCTGGAATGCTTGAGAAGCGTCCAATAGCGAATCAATGCGAGTCATCGCTTGTCGGTAACGCTGCTCGACATACGTGCGAAACGAGGACGCACTCTGGGAAGAGAGTTGCGCATTGCGCGTATTGAGTAGTTCGACCATGTAGTTCGCCATGTCGGCGGCGCGTTCGGGACTGCGGTCCAGCACGCTGATCGACAGGTACTCGTAGTCGAGGTCAACGGGGAACGACGTGCGTGCGCCCAACTCAGAGAGGGCGTCTTCGCGCGGATGCTCGTTTTCCGACGTTTCGTACACGTCAACCAAATCGAAGCGGTCGACCATCTGCTCTCGCAGCGTCCGGCTTGTCAGGATGGTCAGATAGCGCGGGTAATCGCCCTGAATACCGCCGATCAATGCACTCGCAGCTGAACTCACGTTTCGTCCGAGCAGTGCTGTGAGTGGGTTGCCGCCACCTCCTTCAGGTGCGAGCACTTTGGCGGATGCCTGGTATTCATTGGGGATCATTAGCAATCCGATGACGCTCAGAATAGTCGCCACCACTGTCACCGAAACGATCAACCGCCACCGGCTCCACAACACGCGCGCCTGGTGCCACAAAAACGACTCGAGTCGAGCATCGTCGCGATCGTCGACGGCGAACACGTCTTGGCGGAGCGTGGACTTCTGTTCCATTGCAGCTAAGGGAGGAGAGCGAGGGCGACTACGCGGCGTTGTTTGCTAGTCGCGCGAAATAAGCAGGGACGTCGTCACGATCGACGTAACGGTGCCGACGATAGCCAGTCCAGTAGAGACCGTGCGGAAACGTGATTCTCGGCGGTCACGGTCGACTTGCAGTTCGAGCGTTCGCTGCTGGAGTGACAAGCCGAACAGGTCAGGTTGGGTAGCGGGATCATCGGTCGTGACGAGAATGAGGTCGCCTGATTGCAAGGTGCCTGCGTCGGATGCGTCGACTAACTCTTGTGTGCCTGCGCGGAGTACGTACACATCGCGCACGTTGCGGCGTAGTCCCCCTGCCGATGCGAGGTAGTCACTCGGTGAGGCGCCCGGCTGGACCGGGAGGTAGCCGGGCCGGGCGACACCGCCAGTGACTAAGACGGTACCTTCATCACGTGGGACGAACAGGCGGTCGCCATCGAACAGCGGGATTTCGGTCGCCCCATCGCCTAGCCACGTTACAGCGGGAACGCCGATACTGGGTGTCGCGATCTGGTTGGCGAGTGAGGCGCGCGTCACGAAGGGCAGGTCGCCAGGTGTGGCGACGGCGCGCTGGATGGGCGTATCGTCGCGATTGACGCCGTCGGCGCCTTTTCGCTGAATGTAGGAGCCGCGTCCCAGTGCGGTCGGAAGTAGGCCGCCCGCCTGTTCGAGTAACCCGCGCGCCGTCGTTACGCCGGGGACGACGCGGTAGCTGCCGGGGTAGGCCACTTCGCCGTCCACGACAACGATCCCGAGTTGACGATCCGCCTCGACGAAGACTGTAGCGCCTGCCTCGACTTGTGTGGTACCTGAGGCGGCATCACGTGGCTGTCCGGCGATCCGAATGCGGACACCTTCGGTCGATCCGCCTGCAATGGCAACCAGGTCGGCGGCGGTATCGTCGTCGCGGACGGGGTAGGCGCCGGGGTAGGGGACAGCGCCGCTCACGAACACGACATCGCGTGTGGTATGATACGTGGGCACGTAGACTCGGTCGCCGTCGCGCAGATAGGGGTTCAGGTCGGGGTCTCCGGTGCGTCGGTAGCGCATCAGGTCGAACGTCTGTGTAGGCTGTCCCTCGCGCCGGATTTCGACGGCACGCAGGTGCCGGGCGAAGCTTGGAGCGATCGTGGCAGAAGG
>CAXBBB010000454.1:0-3057 GCA_963973615.1 uncultured Rhodothermales bacterium
TCTCACCGTTGTCGAACGATTCGTAGAGTCCGCCGTCCGTTCCGGCGAGCAGATAATCCGGGTCGTCCGGGCGGAAAGCGAGCGCGTGGTTGTCGCTGTGCTTGTACTGGCTGCGCTCGCGCTCGAAGTTGGCGCCGTGGTCGTTGGACTGCTGGATGCGCACGTCCATCAGGTAGATGCGGCCTTCGTAGTGCGGCGACGCGTACAATTCCTGGTAGTAGTGCGGCCCCGTTCCACCGGCGACGGTGTCGGACATCTTGCGCCAGCTCGCGCCCCGATTGTCACTCATAAACACGCCTCCGGTACGTCCGTCCAGTTCAATGGCGGCGTAGATCCGATCTGGGTTTTGAGGCGAGACCGCAAGCCCGATTTTGCCCATGTTGCTGGAGGGAAGTCCGCGCGACAGTTTGGTCCACGTCTGGCCACCGTCGGTGCTTTTGTGCAGGCCCGAGCCGGGACCCCCGCCCATATACGCCGCCACGTTGCGGTGCCGCTGCCATGTCGCGGCGTAGAGCACGTTCGGGTCGCGCGGATCGGCGACCAGGTCGGTTGCGCCCGTCCACTCGTCATCGCCCAGGGTGCGCGTCCACGTCTCGCCGCCGTCGGTCGTGCGGTAGATGCCGCGCTCGCCGCCCTTGCTCCACAACGGACCTTGCGCCGCCACGAGCACGACGTCGGAGTCAGTAGGATGCACCCAGATCGTCGACAGGTGCTGGCTGTCTTTCAGCCCCTTGTTTTCCCACGAGCGTCCGCCGTCGGTCGAGCGGTAGATGCCGTCGCCGTAGCCGACGTGCCGCCCGCCGACGTCCTCGCCACTTCCGACCCAGACGGTGTTGGGGTTCTGCGGGTCGAGCGCAATCGCTCCGGTCGAGTACGAGCCTTGCCCGTCAAACAGCGACTGCCACGTCGTGCCGCTGTTCTCGGTCTTCCAGACGCCGCCGCTACCGACGGTCACGAACCACGTGTCGTTGTCGTCCGGGTGGATGGCAATGTCGGCGATGCGTCCCGATGTAAAGGCGGGACCGATGCCGCGCCATGCCAATGCATTGTAGTTCAGCGTTTCGACGGAGGGCGGTTCGTCGGTGTCTTGTGCCTGAGCAGGCAGGACGAGGAGTACGAGCAGGAACGGCAGTAGCAGTCGGTGCATGGAGCGAGATCGTTTAGGAGTCGCTCGGAATCTACGCTTACCCTGCGTGGTCACCACAAGCCCGCTCCACACATCCCCGCTCATCACCCCCAGCGGCTATCCACACGATGAAGGCCCTCCTTCTGGAAAGGATGAGGTGCCGCCTGAAAGCCGAGTAGCTGTTGGCCCTACCGACTCTCCTACTGCTCCACGATCTCGAACCGCGCCGACTCGCTGCCGACTTGCACCTCAATCGTTCCGGCTTCGAGCATCCTCGTACCGTCGAGGCCGATAAACGCCAGGTCGTCGACGGCGATATCGAACGTGACGGTGATCTGTTCGCCGGGCGCCAGGCTCACACGCTCGAAGCCGCGTAGCTTCCGTGCTGCGGGGACGATGGTGGCGTAGAGGTCGCGCGTGTAGAGGAGAACAGCGTGATCGCCCGCCCTATTCCCCGAATTGCGGACGACCACGCTTGCCTGGATCGTGTCTCCGCTGCGTGCCGCCTCTCTACTGAGCTTCAGTCCGGTGTATGCGAACGAGGTGTAGCTCAGTCCGTGACCGAAGGGAAACAGCGGATCGTAGCCTCCCACCCGGTCGTCGCCCGCCCACTGCGCGCCGCGCATCGACGAGGCGGTGTGATCGTAAGGCAGTTGCGTACCCGTCGTGCGCGGGTACGAAAACGGCAGACGCCCCGATGGGTTGACGGCGCCGAACAACACGTCGCCTAGCGCACGTCCGCCCTGATTACCCGGCAGCAGAGCCGTCAGCGCAGCGCTCGCCTGTGAAAGCCGATCGGCGATGCGCGGTCGTCCTTGTATGAGGATGACCACGACCGGCTTGCCCGTCGCCAGCGCCGTGCTGAGCAGGCGTTGCTGCGCGTCGCCCAGTTCGAGGTCGGGAATATCGCCGGGCTTCTCGGCATACGCACCTTCGCCAAGCGCGACGACGATCACGTCGGACTGTTCGGCGGCCTGTGCAACAGCGTCCAAGTCGACGACTGCGTCCAGCGTCGTCCCGGGGACGTACGACACGTTACCGGCCTGCTGCTGGATGGCACCGAGCAGCGTCGGCAGGTCGGGGTAGAAATCGGCGTACTTCTCGTCCGTGCCCTGCCACGTGTAGGTCCAGCCGCCGTTGAGCGGGACGAACGAGTCGGCGGTTGGCCCGGTCACGAGGATCCGCTGCGACGAGTTGAGCGGAAGTAGGCCATCGTTCTGCAAGAGTACGACCGACTGCCGGGCGGCGTCGAGGTTGGCCTGCTGCGCTTCGTCGGTGCGGATCACGTCGACCGCGTCGACCGAGGGTGGATAAGGATTCTCGAACAGGCCCAACTCGAACTTGAGCCGGAGGAGCCGCCGCACGCTCTGATCGATCCGCTCCTCGGCTATTTCGCCCAACCGGACGAGGTCGAGCAGGTGATCGTAGAACGACAGGCGCAGCGGCGTCATGCTCAGGTCGATGCCTGCGTCGACCGCCATCCGCGTCGCGTCGCGCTCGTCGCGCGCCACGCGGTGAACGGTGTGCAGTTTGATTACGTCCTCCCAATCGGTCACGACCACGCCCTGGAAGCCCAACTCGTCGCGTAGCAGGTCGGCCAGTAGCCGCCTCGACGCGTGGACCGGCTCTCCGTTGATGTCGGCGGGGTTGACCATGATCGTCCGCACCCCCGCATCGATGGCCGCCTGAAACGGCGGCACGTAGATCTCTCGCAGTACGCGTTCGGGGATGTAGGCTGTGGTGCGGTCCTTACCCATCAACGATCCGCTGTATCCGAGGTAGTGCTTACCGCACGCCGCCACCGCATCCCACCGGCTCAGGGTATCACCTATCATGCCGTTCTGATAGCCATCGACCAGTGCGATTCCGAGTTGTGTCGTCAGGTACGTGTCTTCTCCGTAGGTCTCGTAGAACCGGCCCCACAGCGGCTC
>CAXBBB010000455.1:0-3056 GCA_963973615.1 uncultured Rhodothermales bacterium
CCAAGTGGTCGTTGCTGTGGCCGGAATGCTGCTTCTCGACAGGGCAACTCACGGCGAGTTGCCCGCTTACCTAATCGTGCTGGCGATAGGGGCGGCAGCGGCAGGGTTCGCACTATCACGGGCGCGACACATAGCGCAGGAACGCCTGGCGCTGATGTGCCGAAGCCGAGCGGCACAGCGGCTGGCGCGCCATCTGAGCGTCGCGCGCTACGAGGATTTGGCGGCTGTGCCTATGGCCGATCTGCGCGAGATTCTGCTGACCGATGCGAGTTCGGCAGCCTATTTCCTCGCACAGAGCGTCGCGCACCTATCGGCGCTCGGGTTCTGGCTGATCGCGTCGGTGATACTGACGGCGTGGTCTTCTCTCCTGCTGCTGGGTGTATTGGCACTAGTTGGAGTGGTGTTCGCCGTTTGGGTCGGTTATGGCTTGCGTGCCCACTTGGCGCTTACAGGCGAGCGGTTTCGGCGCCAGGCCGATGTGTCGCAGCGTGCCCGCGAGATCGTCGAGGTCGAACGCGTCGTCGTGGCGCGTCAGTTCGGACTGGGTATGCGCTTCGTCGATACGTTCTTGGATGCTCACGACCGGTTTACGGACGTCGTCCTGAGGCAGGGTAAACTGAATGCCGTAGTCCGATCGGCTCTCTTGGGCCTGAACGGATTGGCGTTTCTGACAATCGTATGCGCAGGTGGTGTCTTGATTACGCAGAGCGGACTCAGCGCAGGTGCTCTCGTAGCCGTGTTGTTCGTCGTGGGCCAGTTGCTAGGAACGGTGGCCCAACTGGGCGATCTGGCAGGCCGGGGGGCTGAAGCGGGGGCGTCGGGGAGGCGCCTGATGGCGTACTGGGCCGCCGAACCGGATCAAGCAGAGCCCGCCGCTCTCGATGGGCGGCTACGCCGCATAAACGTGGTGGATGCGTCGTTCGCGTACGGAAGCGGACCCAGCGTGCTGAACGGGCTGTCGCTCTCGGCACGACGTGGTCAGATCACGGCCGTAACGGCAGCTACCGGGACAGGCAAGACTACTCTGGCCCTCTTACTGGCGGGGATGTTGCGTCCGACCGGCGGCGCGATCACGTTCGATGGCAGATCTGATCTGACGCCCGAACGTCTTCCGCCGGGGCGGATTCTCTACGTCGGCCCTAAACCTGTGCTATTCGAGGGGACGATTCGCGACAATCTGTTTTTGAGCGCCAACGACTCGGTCGACCCAGCGCTTCTGGCCCTGTTCGAGCCGCTCTCTCGCACGGGATTGTTGCC
The DNA here is from genome assembly GCA_963973615.1 of uncultured Rhodothermales bacterium. Classification (GTDB taxonomy): domain Bacteria; phylum Bacteroidota; class Rhodothermia; order Rhodothermales; family BA12; genus CAXBBB01. Next base: position 1,258 of record CAXBBB010000455.1, read on the forward strand.
TCCCGAGCGCGAACGCTGGCTCGACACGCCTCTGGTCGGTCCCAATGGGACAGGGGTTTCGAGTGGGCAGGGACAGCTCATTCAGATTGCTCGCGCAGCCGTGCGAGACCCCGATTTGATCCTGTTTGACGAGGCGTCTGGCGCGCTCGATATGCCGACAGAAGCTGCCGTCCAGACGGCGCTAACAGAGTGGTGTCGTCAGCGCATATGTCTGGTTGTTTCGCATCGTCCATGCCCCTGGTTGGATGACGCTGACGCTCATATTCTGCTCTGAACCTATGTCCGATTCACTCCGCATTCTGCATGTCGTCAACTATGCGTGGCCGCGCATTGACGGGTACGTCGTTCGCACGATGGGGTTGTTGGGTGCTCAGCAGGCCATACTAGGCGCGGACGTGTCGCTCGCAGTTTCGCCATTCGCCCCGTTTGCTCACGGGGCTGACCCCGACTTCAAACTGCCCGCTTGGGGGCCGCACATGCAGCATGCTGCCGTGCCTGACGCCTCGCCGCGCGAGTGGGAACGGCCTGGCCTGGGCCTGTCGCCCCTGACATCACGCGCGTTTGCCCAGGGTATCGAACGTATCGCGCGAGATGTGAGGCCAGACGTGATTCACGCTCACCACCCGCATTTCATTGGTTCGGCAGCGATGAGAGCCGCGCGCTCGCTGGACATTCCATTCGTATACGAGGCGCGCTGTTTCAATGGCGATTACGACCTGGACCGGAAGAATCCCTACGCACGTCTGCGGGGCCACCTGTTCAACGCGCTCGAATATCGGCTCGCGCGGAGTGCCGACGCTGTCGTGACCATATCGGATGGACTGGCTCGGCGGCTGACCGAACATAAGGTCGACCCAAACCGGCTGTTCGTGGTCCGAAACAGCGTCGACGCAGAGCGCTTCGAGCCCGGTATTAGGCGCGAACCTAGCAATGAGGTGCGCGTCGGGTACGCGACTTCGTTTGAGGCTATCGAGAACTTGGACGCTCTGGTCGAAGCTGCCGCTCTTGCTGCGCCTCACTACGCCTCGACAGGGCGCCGGCTGCGGGTCATTATCGCGGGAGCAGGGCGTGACTGGGATCGAATTAGATCGCTCGTCGAAGCGCATGGCGTGGATGACGTGGTCGAACTGCCCGGCTTCGTACCCTACGGAGATATGCCCGACTTCTATCGTAATCTCGACCTGTTCGTAGTTCCGCGCGGGCACGCGACCGTCGCCGCCGACACGACACCACTGAAGCCGCTAGAGGCACTGGCTACGGGGCTCCCGCTGCTATCGACCGATCTGCCTGCTCTGCGCGAACTGTGCTCCGAGCGTGACGATGTCCGCTGGTCTGAACCAACCGCTCGTGGACTGGCCCAGGGCCTGATTGCTTACGCCGATACCCCGTGGGTCGGTGCAGGAGTCCTCGCCGAGCGTACGTGGAAACGAGAGATTGCCCGTTACCCCGACGTATACGCTTGTGCTACTCGGCACGCCGCACATTCATGACCGCCGCTGTTTTTCGCTCCTCCGTTCCCAGTCCCCCACCCGGGTGGACCGACGTGCACACGCGCTCCGGTGAGTATCCCCCGAACGCTGACGCCCCGGCTCAGGTCTGGGTTGAGACGGCCGATAGAGTCATGCCGAGTGGGGCACGCAAAGTCGTTCGAGTCGCTTCGCCGAGGGGGGGAATGCCGGCCGATGCAGCGGGCTTCGTTATCTATCCCGAGCGCGATGGCTGGGCCATACCTGCACAGAGAGAAGCAGAGGTGTCTCGCCCACTCTTTCTTCGGATTACCAGCTCGCGTTCGCTACGGA
>CAXBBB010000456.1:0-3049 GCA_963973615.1 uncultured Rhodothermales bacterium
CGTCGGGCGTCCAGGCCGGGGCGTTCTCGGGCAACGCGTCGTCGGTCACACGAACCAGGCGCTCGCGTTCATCGGCGGTCGGCAGGTAGAGCAAAAACAAATCGCTCTGCGACGCACCTGAAGCCTGAACGGCGAGCACGTCGCGCGAGGGGTGCCACGCCAGCGCGATCACCTGCTTGATCTGGGGGAGCGGATGCAGCGTCGTTTCACCCGTTGTCACCTCGACGACGGCGACGGCTTCGTCAGGTCCGCTCGTTACCGCAACGGCCAGGTGCGTTCCCTCTCCGTTCCACGACAGACCGGGCGAGAGGAGTCGCAGCGCCTCGAACTGCGCCGACGGCTGTCCCGCGAGCACGCGGCGTGGTCGTGCTCCACGCCGTGTCTCGACGACGTAGACACCGAACGTCCCACCGTCACTGCTGACGTACGCCAATCGGTCCCCCATCGGCGAGAGCGCGGGCGAACTGCTGAACACGCTCTTCGACTCGGGCAGCACGAGCGGTTGCGCCGTCTCCACCAGAGATACGCGCGCGGCGGCTTCAGGGAAGTAAACGGCACGCACGGACTGATGCCACCGCTCGGACAGCCCGGCCAAATCCAGCCCAACGGCACGGCGCAATGCGGCATCCAGGTCGCGCGACGTGCGCAGATAGCTCAGCACTTCAGAGATTTTGTCCGCGCCATACTGCTCGACGATGAAGTCAAAAAAGGCCTGCCCGCCCCAGTAGGCCGCGAATCCGTTCAGTTCGGACGCCTGAGGCAGCGTCCCGGAAAGGACGGCGTCGCGTAGGTAGGCGTCTGACCGTGTGCTCCACGGTTGGGCAGCGTACTCGGCCAACCCCTCGCCCAACCAGATCGGAAGGCGAGCACGCAAGTTGTTCTGCAAGATCGCCTGGACGGATCCGCCATAAAACTGGTCGTTGAGGACCGCGTGCACGAGTTCGTGATGCAGCACGTGCCGAAACTCGACGTAGTCGCCCGTGAACGGCAGAACGACGCGGTTCTTGAACAACTCGGTGACCCCTCCGATGCCCTGCGCATCGTCCGGTAGATCGACGGCCGTCGTTGCGGCGAACGCGCGGTGTCCGGCATAGAGTAGAATCGGCACGCGCCGCGACAGGTCGTGACCGAGCACGTCTCGGATCTGTTCGTAGGCGTCCTCGGCTGCAGTCGCGGCGAACGCCGCCAGCGGATAGCCCTCGCCGTAGTAGTACACGTCGAAGTGGTCCGTCCGCACGAACGCCCAGTCGTGCGACTCGTACTGAATCTTGTTCTTGCCGAACGCGAAATACTGGGCGCGCGCGGGAGCAGCGGCCAGCAGCGTCAGGAGAAGCAGCGCGAGTGATCGGGACATCGTCGCAGAATAACGCCGCCGAACCCGGTTTTGGGGTTCTTTCCTCGACTATCGACCACGAGTACGCACGTAGACGGAAGGGTCGTAGCGGTCGAAGATGCTCATGCCGCTTGCGAGCGCCGAATCGCCCGGATTTGGGCGCATGACGCCCAGTCCGTAGGAAGGCGTCACGTAGCGCATTAGGTCGGCAGAGATCGGTTCGAGGTTGTCCAAACGCCAACCGTGGATCTGACCGTCGTACGTGACGACCAGAGCCGAAGCCGAGTAGTAGACCTTAGCCTCGCGCGGCTCAATGTCTGGGTGGAGGGGTGCTACGTCGCGGTACTGCGCCCGAAACAGAATCAGAGCACCGGTTCGATCTGCCGTTGTGTCGACCGAGAGCAGGTAACGCCCTTCGCGCGCACGGCCTTCGACTACACCTCGGAGCACGCGCGTCCCCTGCCCCGCTGCGGCGAGTTGATAAGGATGAACAGGCTGCTCCACCGGCAACGTCCTCGAACCGCTACAAGCGGGTACCCACGTGACGGATGACAATACGAAGAGAAGCACAAGGGGCCGGGTGGAAAGACGCATGGCGGAAGGTGTTCGTGCTTTCTACACGCTACGAAACGCCTCGCCTATCTACAAATTCCCGATGCCACATGTCACGCAACGAGCGCTTCGAGGACATCCACGGCCCTGCCGACGCCATCCTCGCTCCGAATCTCGCGACCAAGCGCCTCAGCCCGCTGGCGCATCTCGGCATCCGTCGTCGCCTGGATGAGCGCGGCGGCTAGCTTCTCGGGTGTCAGTTCCTTCTGCGGAATCGGCGATGGACCGACGCCAAGCGCGTGGATGCGGCGGCCCCAGAACGGCTGGTCGCCGAAGAATGGGCAGATGACGGTAGGCCGTCCGGCGCGCAATCCGGCGGCGGTCGTTCCGGCGCCTCCGTGGTGGACGACCGCCGACACGCGCTCGACGGCGGCCAGCGCGAGGTGGCCGGTCGGCGGCACATCGGACGCGGTCAACCCGCCCCACCCTGTCGCCAGAATCGCGCGGACACCGGCGCGCTGGACCGCTTCGAGCACGATGCGCGTCGTTCGCTCGGGGTCACGCGCTGCCATGCTGCCGAAGCCGATATAGACCGGAGGGTCGCCTGCATCGAGAAAAGCGTACAAGTCGTCGGGCGGAGTCCAGTCCGAGGAACGGTCGAGAAACCAGAAGCCGGTCGTCGTGGCCGATTCGGGCCAGTCGGATGGCGTAGGTACAATGTGCTCGCTGAACGCGTGTAGGATCGGGATCGGCGATCCGTCGGTACGGTGCAGGAAGTCCATGCCGCGAGGGATCGGTGGCAGGCCGTACTCGGCGCGCCACTGTCCCGAGAAATAGCGGGCGAGTCGACCTGATATCCCGAGCACGATGCGATACGTCAGCCGGTTGTACCACATGCCCCAGTCGCGTTCGGGAAATCCGACGGCAGGAAAGGCATCCGTCGGCACGAGTTGCGGAAACAGCAGGCCAAGGACGGCCGGAATGCCCAGCCGCTCGGCGTAGTGCGGCGCTCCGAACATCTTGGGATGGTACACGATCACGTCGGCGTGCGCCCTCTCGGCGGCGGCCCATCCGTCGGCCACAAGATCGCGTTGCATCGGCCCCAAGCGACGCACGATGCGCAGCAGGTTTGCCAGCGTCTTGACGTAGCTGCTGCCCATCGCC
>CAXBBB010000457.1:0-3048 GCA_963973615.1 uncultured Rhodothermales bacterium
CGTCACGTCGCGGTTGGGCTCCTCTTCGACGGCGCGCATGACGACCGGCGCCTTGTGCTCACCCGTCGCCATCAGGATGACTTCACGCGCGTCCAGGATCGTTCCGACGCCCATCGTAATGGCTTCGCGCGGCACGTTCTCCTCGCCAAAGAAGTCGCTGGCGGCGTCCTTACGCGTGATCTCGTCGAGCACGATGAGACGCGTCCGCGTGTTGATCGCCGAACCCGGTTCGTTGAAGCCGATGTGTCCGCTTCGCCCGATGCCCAGCAGCAGCAAGTCGATGCCGCCCGCCTTCTGGATCTTGTGTTCGTATGTGAGCGCGTGGGTCTCAATGTCTTCTCGCTTCACATCGCCATTCGGGATGTGGATGTTCTCACGCGGGATGTTGACGTGATCGAAGAAGTTCTCGAACATGAAGCGGTGGTAGCTCTGCAGGCTGTCCGGCTTCATGGGGTAGTACTCGTCGAGGTTGAACGTGACGACGTTCGACAGGTCGAGACCGTGCTCTTTGTGGAGCTTGATCAGGTTGTGGTAGACACCGATGGGCGTCGATCCTGTCGGCAGACCCAGAACAGCCTTCTTGCCGACCGCCTTGCGCTCCTGGATCAGGTTGGCGATGCGCCGCGCGACCTGATACGCCATCGCAGCCGGAGATTCAAAAATGAGGACGGGCAGGCGTTCGCGCTGCGTTCCTTCGTCCGTTGCCATGCCGGTGTCGGCGTGGGCATCGAAGGTTTCGACGAAACTGTTCATGTGGGATGAGAGAGTGGTTAGCCTATAAAGTACTTCGAGTCGATGTGCACAGTTTGGTGCTGCTGTTATCCCTTTTCAGGGCCGAGGTCGCTTTGGACTGCTGGGAGTCTCAATCCCCCATCGCGTTTGATGCTTTGGGTGGAGTTGATAACACTCCGATAACACGAGAGCGTGAACACCCTGTTTCCCTCGGGCCTTTTTGCGTAGGGAGCGCTTTCTAGCTTGATACGGACGTGCAACATGGAGAAGCACCCCGTGACAGAGTATACGATTGTGAAGAAACGAGATGTATACTCTCACCCCTTCGACCCGTGATCGTTTGTTGTGCACGCATTCGAGAAGTCCAACCATCCTCCTATTTCTATGCGAAACGCTACTCGCGCAGTAGGCTTGCTTTTAGCAGCCACTCTGACCCTTCCCTTCACTGCTCAAGCGCAGACCGAGCTGACGACCCAATGGGTTCTCTCGGCCGGTGCTAAATCGTTCTTCCAAGCCGATAACAACGTCCGCGGCGGTGCCTTCAACCCGGAGACTGGAAACGTATACGTCGTTAGTCGAACGGGTGGTCTCAAAGTCGTCATTCTCGACGGCGCAACCGGTGACTCGACAGGCGTGCTTGACGTCACTGGCATCTCCGGAGGCCTATTTCCGCTCACCAAAATGGGTGTCGATGCTACAGGACGTATTTACGGCGTCAACTTGACCCTCAACTCATCGACGGCTGGAGTCAAAATCTACGCATGGGAAAACGAAACCAGTACCCCCACTCTCATCATCGATGATGCACTTGCCTCCACTGCGGGCGTCCGGTTTGGGGATGGCTTTTCTGTCTATGGCGGCAGTGACGAAGACGGCACAGCTGATGTTGTCCGCATGTACGTTGGCGGAAGTGGCAATAACAGCTTGTTCAGGATCACGCTCGATGTCGATGCGGGCACGTATACGACAGACGAGTTCCAGTTCGCTACTCCACGTGGTCGCGGTGCTGCAGCCGAATTGAGCAACGGCCACTTTGTCATCAACGGTAGTGGAAACGTAATCTCGGTCATCGACCCCAAAGACGGCTCGACCGATCCCGCCGAAATCGTAGCGACACTCGATGGCACCTTCATCGGTACCGGAAACGATGTCGTAGCGACAATGGAGTTGGGCGGCAAGGTATACATCGCTGTAGGCCCCAGCGGATCGGGAGCAACAGCTCAGGTCTTTTCCATTATCAAGGCCAACCTCGATCTGTCAGAGGCTGAGATTGTATTCAAAACTCCTGCTAGCCTAGGTGCTAACGCCAACAGCAACGTCGCAGGCTTTGTCGCCTTCGACCCCGGCTCGCAGCGCCTGATCACTGGATCGTCCAACAACTTTATCGGTAGCTTCTATATCGGTACGCCTTACGAAAGCGTACTCGCAGGCTTCAACTCCGTCGACGCCGACTATACAATGGCTTCCGGCAGCGCAAGCCTCTCGCTGCTCGACGGTGTCCTGTCAGTCAGCGGTTCGTTCGAGGACCTGAGCAGCCCGCTCCTGCCGATTGGGACGGTAGGCCCGCTACACGTCCACATCGGAGCAACGGGCGAGGCAGGACCGGTCGTCATCCCGCTCTCGGTAACGGCGGATGCGGACAATCTCAGCGGATCGTTCGGGGGCAATTACACGCTCTCTGACTTTGCCTCAACCAATGCAAGTGCGGAAGAGATCGAGACTGCTCTCGCGAACGGTAATCTCTACATCAACCTTCACACTGAAGAGCAGACAAGCGGCGAAATTCGAGGACAGGTCTATCCCGCAGGCAACATGGGACCAGCCGATCCGATGCTCCTAGCTCCAGCCGATGGTGCTGCGATCACACTTGATGGCGATGGCTCGGCCTTTTTCACACCAATGTGGCACGCCTCGATGGACCCGGAAAGCAACCCTGTCATCTACGGATGGCAGCTGAGCACGTCGGCAACCTTTGACGCCGAAGAGACGACAGAACTGTTCTCCACTGGTACGGACACGACCATCACACTGACCATCGGTGCCCTGTATGACGCTGTCGTAGAATTGGGCGGTGGTACGCAGACGCTCTACCACCGCGCGTTCGCAACCGACGGAAGCGTCGGTGCCTACGGAGCTTCCCGTTCGATTGTCTTCACGCTCGGAACCCTCACCACGGGTGACGCCATCTGGCAGGTCGACGCGGCTCCAGGCACGTTCTTCCGTGACGACAACGCGACCCGTGGTGGCGCCTACAACCCGACGACGGGTAACGTCATCGTGCTGAGCCGCTCCGGTGGCCTGCGTCCCACCATCCTC
>CAXBBB010000458.1:0-3037 GCA_963973615.1 uncultured Rhodothermales bacterium
GATCAGGCCAGGTCAAGACCGGATAACAGCAGGGGCCGCGACTGCTCGCAACGCCGACCCAGAGTCCGAACAGTTGCCTGAACCAGAGCACGCCTTCGGGTGCGTTTCAGAGTTCGATTCCGCAAGAATGGTCCGCAGGTAGGCAAGACTTATGTGCGCTATGGAAACGCCCATCTTCATCGGCATCGACGTGTCGAAACGTGCCCTCGACGTCCACGTCCTCCCGTCAAATGAGCACTGGGAGAGTGCCAACACGCCTGCCGGTATCGACGAACTTACCGAGCGCATTTTGGTGCTTTCGCCGACGCTTGTCGTGCTCGAAGCGACCGGCAAATATGAAGCTCCGTGCGCTGCTGCGTTGGCTGCTGCGAGTGTGCCGGTCACCATCGTCAACCCAAGACAGACACGCAACTTCGCCCGCTCGATGGGTCAGCTTGCCAAGACCGACCGCATCGACGCGGCCTTGCTTGCCCTGTTTGCTGACCGCGTCCGGCCCGAAGTGCGCGAGCTGCCAGATGACGAAACCGAGGCGCTAGCGGCGATTCTGGCACGTCGGCGTCAGCTGATCCAGATGCGCACGGCGGAGAAGAACCGCCAGCACGCCACCACCGTCGGTGGTGGAGCTTCGCGAGCCGTGAGAAAGAGCGTCGCGGCTCACATCGAATGGCTCGATGCAGCGATCTCTGACGTGGACGGCGAACTGCGCGATGCGGTTGAGTCGAGCAGCATCTGGAGAGCCAAGGAGAAGCTGCTGCGTAGCGTGCCGGGCGTGGGTCCGGGCCTTGCGCTGACGCTGCTGGCCGACCTGCCGGAACTGGGCAGATTGAGCAGGCGCGAGATTGCGGCGCTCGTGGGCGTGGCGCCGATGAACCGGGACAGCGGCAGCTATCGAGGGCGAAGGTCGGTGCAGGGTGGACGCGGGGTTGTGCGCGTTGCGTTGTATATGGGCGCGCTGACGGCGGTGCGGCTAGGCGCTCCGTTTCGGGCGCTCTATGACCGGCTGGTTGCAAAGGGCAAGCCGAAGAAAGTCGCCTTGGTCGCGGTGATGCGTAAGTTGCTGGTGACGTGCAACGCGGTGTTGCGCGACGAGTCGGTGTGGCACGGAAAAAGTGTCATCGCCAGTTGACTTTCCACACAGTTGCTGTTATGCGCCCTTTTGGTCTGTGTCTTGGCCGTTACGTTTGGCTCGCTAGTCTCCTTGTCATGGTTGGGTGTGGCTCCGAACCAAAGCAGATCAATACGACCGTTCTGAACGGTGAACAGGGCAAGGTTTACTTCAACTGCTGGGGCTATGTCACTTCGACTCATCTCTGGCTTTCTGCTGATTCAGCGCAGGAGCAGGGCGACAGCGACTTTTGGACAGGCGGCGGTCGGTGGGAGGGATTCTCCAAACTCAGCGGTGATACGCTGCTGATCTATGCTGACTGGCGATTCAACGAGCCGACCGTTTCGGCCCTCCCGTATGAGCTAGCTTACCGCGACATACGTGAAGCGTTTGGCGTTCCCTTTCATGAGGTGCACGCAGACCCACAGAGCTTTGGCGTCGAAAACGTGTCGTGTTGACATTGAGGCCTGAACGCAAGGGTCTCCGGCACCTCGTTCAATGCACGCAAGCCCGTAACCTTTCTGGTCCACGTTGCAAGTGCGGCACGTTGGCGCTCCTCGTTGGGGCATGTCAGGTGGTCGGGGTAGGCTCGAGCGCGAAGGTGTCGGCGAGGAGGTCGTAGGAGCGGAGCCGGGCGGCGGGGTCGTGGACGATCGTCATCACCATCACCTCATCGGCCCCGGCCTCGCGTACGGCGGCCTCGATGCGGCCGCGCACCCGGTCCGGTGTCCCGACGATGAGTAGCTCGGCCATCGGCCCGGCGAGCGGCGCGGCGGGCGACCACCCGGCCGCGCGCGCCTCGGCGGGGCTCGGGAGCGGCCCCGTCTCGCCCGTGCGCATCCGATGGAACAGCACTTCGACCGACGACGCCAGTTCGCGCGCCTCAGCCTGCGTTTCGGCGCAGACGACGGAGAGAGCGAGGATGACGCGAGGCTCAGCGAAGTCGTCCGAGGGCTCGAAAGCAGCGCGATAGGCGGCGACAGCGGGAGCTGCCGGCGTCGGACTGAAGTGACCCGCGAAAGCGTAGCCCGCCCCCATCTGCCCGGCGAGGCGGGCGCTGCCGCCGCTTGAACCGAGCATCCAGATGGGTGGCAGGTCCACGTCGCCCGGTGTAACCCCAATGCGACCGAACGGGTGGTCGCCGAAGTTGCCCTCCTCGAACGCGAGCAGCTCGGCCATGAGGTGGCCTACCTTGTCACCGCTGGCGGAGCGGAGCGCCTGTGCCGTCAGCGGATCTGTGCCGGCGGCGCGTCCGATGCCCAAGTCGATCCGGCCAGGGTGCAGCGCCTCGAGCGTGCGGTAGCGCTCGACGACCTGAAGCGGCGTGTGGTTTGGGAGCATCACTCCGCCCGCGCCGACGCGGATGCGCTCGGTGAGCGGCGCGATGTGCGCGATCAGCAGTTCCGGCGACGACGAGGCGATGCCGCCCATGCCGTGATGCTCGGCGAACCACAGCCGGGCGAAGCCGCGCCGGTCGGCGAGGCGGGCAAGGTCGGCGGCGCGACCAAGTGCGTCAGTGGCGGTGGAGCCGGAGCGGACGGGGAGGACGTCGAGGACGGAGAGAGTCATAGGTGGGGGTAGGCGATCACAAATCAGTATAGCGTGCGCCCAGTTCGGTGATCTGGTTCCTCACTAGACCGACCGGGCGTGCGGCAGCCGCTGCGCGTTGCGGTCAAACGTTCGCAGGTCGGCGCCTCTTGCCGCGTACTCGGCGGTGAGCAGGCATGCGGCGAAATCGGCCGCTGAGCCTTTCGTAGAGGCGGACCGACGCGCGCCCACGCTCCTCGCCGATCGAGGCGGAGCTGTTCGGCAGGAGCACGCTCACGGCAGGAGCACGCTCACGGCAGGAGTACGCTCACGGCAGGAGTACGCTCACGGCAGGAGCACGCTCACGGCAGGAGCACGCTCACGGCAGGAGCACGCTCAAACGCG